>CAZHTW010000070.1:0-14260 GCA_964535865.1 uncultured Sandarakinorhabdus sp.
AACCCCTGTTCCATCTCCATGGCCGCCACGGTGGCCGCGCTGAACGGCGATCAGAGCTTCCTGGCCGAGCGAAATGCCGCCTTCCAGCGCCGCCGCGATCTGGTGGTCAGCATGCTGAACCAAACGCCGGGCCTGATCTGCCCGCGCCCGGAAGGCGCCTTCTATGTCTATCCCGATTGCAGCGGCCTGATAGGCAAGACCACGCCCGCCGGCACCGTGCTGATCAATGATGAGGATGTGGCCGCCTATTTCCTCGAAACCGAAGGCGTGGCGGTGGTGCATGGGGCAGCCTTCGGCGGCTCGCCGGCCTTCCGCATCAGCTATGCCACGTCCGACACGTTGCTGGAGGAAGCCTGCAAGCGCATCCAGCGCGCAGTGGGCAATCTGCGCTGAGCGATGCGCCCAAGCTCATTGAGGATCGCGCTGTATGAGCCGGAAATCGCCGGCAATGTCGGCGCGGTGCTGCGACTGGGCGCCTGCCTGGGCGTGGCGGTTGACCTGATCGAACCACTGGGCTTCGCCTGGGACGATGCGCGCGTGCGCCGCACCGCGATGGACTATATCGATCATGTCTCGGTCACCCGCCACCCCGACTGGGCGGCGTTTCAGGCCAGCATAGGGGATGCCCGGCTGGTGCTGCTCACCACCAAGGGCAGCATCTCCGCCTATGATTTCAGCTTCCGGTCTGATGATATCCTGCTGTTCGGCAAGGAAAGCGCCGGCGCGCCCCCACATGTCCACGCCGCCTGCACCGGCCGCATCCGCCTGCCGATGCGGGCGGAGGTGCGATCGATGAACCTTGCCATGTCAGCCGGGCTGGCGGTGGGCGAGGCGCTTCGGCAGACGGGTGGTTTGCCGGGGTAGGAAAGAGGGCCTCCGGCGGGCAGGGTCGCAGACCCTGCACCTATCCGTTGTTTGGACGGCCCCATATCAAGAAGCCTGCGCCAGCATGACAGCAATGGGATTGTGTCAATCGCTCCCGCCGGTCACCCCTGCACCGTCACCCCGCACTCGCTGCGGGTCTGAATTCACAAACGACGTGCAACACCTCAGACAGGTGTTGCCAAGTCGAGATATTCTCAACTTTCGCTTGAGGAGCGCTGTTCGGTTGCCCGAAAATGGTCCGGCCAAGGGGCTGTGCCCCTTGCCGCCGGAGGCTTGCTTCTTCTCTGAACCGCCACCAGCCGCTTTACAAGGCTAATACAGCTGCTATGAAGCGCGCGTTAATCTGGGAGGATTTCGCATCATGCTGCAACTGTCGGGCGTCACCCATGTTTATGCCAATGGCACGCGGGCGTTGGATGATGTGAACCTGGCCATCCCCACTGGCATGTTCGGCCTGCTTGGCCCCAATGGTGCCGGCAAATCGACGTTGATGCGCACGGTGGCGACGTTGCAGACGCCCACGGCGGGGCGGATCATGTTTGGCGATATCGATGTGATCGCCCAGCCCGAACGCTTGCGCGAAACACTGGGCTATCTGCCGCAGGATTTCGGGGTTTATCCGCGCGTTTCGGCTTATGACATGCTGGATCACATGTGCGTGCTGAAGGGCATTGCTTCGGCTGGTGAGCGCAAGGCGACGGTGGAGACGCTGCTGAATCAGACCAATTTGTGGGCGGTGCGGGGCAAGGCGATTGCCGGCTTTTCGGGCGGGATGCGACAGCGGTTCGGCATTGCCCAGGCGCTGATCGGCAATCCGCGCCTGATCATCGTGGATGAGCCCACGGCGGGCCTTGATCCCGAAGAGCGCAACCGCTTCCTGAACCTGCTGGCCGAGATTGGCGAGAATGTCGTGGTGATCCTTTCGACCCACATTGTCGAGGATGTGGCCGATCTGTGCCCGCGCATGGCGGTGCTGGCGGCCGGGCGCATCCAGCTGGAAGGCGCGCCGCTGGAGCTGATCGCCCGGGCGCGCGGCAGTGTGTGGGCCAAGGCGATCGGCCGTGACGAGCTGGACGCGATGAAGGCGGCGCACGAGGTGATTTCCACCCGGCTGTTCGCCGGGCGCACCATCATCCACATCTTGTCTGAAACCGATCCGGGCCAGGGCTTCACCGCGGTGGAAGGCGGGCTGGAGGATGTGTATTTCGCCACGCTGGCCAAGAGCCGGCGCGCCCCGGTTGCGGCTGCGGCCTGAGGCGGACGGTCATGTTTGGAGCCATCACGCGGTTCGAGCTGCGCTATCAGCTGAAAAACCCGGTGTTCTGGGTGGTCGCCATCCTGTTCTTCCTGATCACCTTCGGGGCGATGACGGTGGACCAGATCCAGATCGGTGCCGGCGGCAATGTGAAGAAGAATGCGCCGTTCGCCATTGCGCAGGTGCATCAGATCCTCAGCCTGTTCTTCATGTTCGTCACCACGGCCTTCGTTGCCAATGTGATCGTGCGCGATGATGAAAGCGGCTTTGGCCCGATGGTGCGGGCAACGCGGGTGCGGAAGTTCGATTATCTGTTCGGGCGCTTCACCGGGGCGGCGTTGGCCGGGGCGGTGGCGTTTCTGGTGGTGCCGCTGGCGATGTTCGTCGGCTCGGCCATGCCATGGGTTGATCCTGAAACCCTGGGTCCGAACCGGCTGGGCGATTATGCCTATGCCTATTTCGTGCTGGCCTTGCCCAATGTGCTGCTCACCGCAGCGATCTTCTTTGCGGTGGCCACCGTCACCCGATCGATGATGTACTCCTATGTGGGCGTGGTGGTGTTCCTCGTCCTGTATCTGGTGCTGAACAGCTTCTTGCGCAGCAAGCCGGAACTGCGCGAAACCGCGTCGCTGCTGGAACCCTTTGGTTTGGCGGCGGTGGGCAATGCCACGCGATATTGGACGGCGGCCGAACGCAATGGGCTGACCCCGCCCGTCACCGGTGCCCTGCTGGCCAACCGGGCGATCTGGCTGGGCGTGGCGCTGGCGGCGCTGGGCTTTGCCGGCTGGCGCTTCAAATTTGCCGATGGCGGGCTGTCCCCCAAGGCGGCCGCGCGCGCGGCGAAGAAGGAAGCCAAGGCGGCCAAGGTGGCACCCACATTGGTGGACCGGCTGCCGATGCCCAACCAGCGCAAGGCCGCCGGCGCGCGGCTGTTCACCCGCATCCGCTTTGAAATGGGCCTGGTGTTCAAGAGCCCGGCCTATGCCGTGCTGCTGCTGATCGGCCTGTTCAATGCCACCGGCGCCCTGATCTTTGCCAACGAGATTTATGGCACGCCGGCCCGGCCGCTCACCTTCGCGCTGATTTCGGTGCTGGCGGGCAGCTTCACCATCATCCCGATCATCATCGCCATCTATTATGCCGGCGAAGTGGTGTGGCGCGATCGCGACCGGCGCTTCCACGAGATTGTGGACAGCACCTCGCTGCCCAACTGGGCCTATCTGGTGCCAAAGGTGCTGGCGGTGGCCGGCGTGCTGTTCACCAGCCTGGTGATATCGGTGGTGGCCGCGATGCTGGTGCAGCTGTGGCGCGGCGTCGATGCGCTGGAGCCGATGCAATATCTGGCCTGGTATATCCTGCCGTTCGGCATTTCGATGATGCAACTGGCCGTGCTGTCGGTGTTTGTGCAGGCCTTGAGCCCCAACAAATATGTCGGCTGGGCCGTGATGCTGGTCTATCTGGTCGGCTCGATCACCTTGTCGAGCATTGGCTTTGAACATCCGCTCTACAACTTCGGGTCCACGCCGCCGGCGCGCTATTCCGATCTGAACGGCAACCAGATTGGTGCGTTGGGCGGGTTCTGGCTCAATCTCTATTGGTGCCTGATCAGCCTGGTGCTGGCGGTGCTGGCGCATCTGTTGTGGCGGCGCGGCACCGATGTGGCGCTGCGGCCGCGGCTGCGCGCCCTGCCACGCCGTCTGCGCGGCATGCCGTTGGTGCTGCTGATCGCCGGGCTGGGCGGGGCGGGGGCCAGCGGTGCCTATATCTGGCACAACACCAATGTGCTGAACGATTATCGCACCAGCGACGATGATGAGGCGCAGCAGGCCGCATATGAAAAACGCTATGCCCGTTATATCCCGCTGAAACAGCCATCCACCACCGATGTGACACTGCGGGTCGATCTGTTTCCAGAGGTGCGGCGCATGCAGTCGACCGGGCAGATCAAGCTGGTGAACGACACCGGTGCCCCGTTGGCGCAGCTGCATGTTCGGATGGCATCATTGCAGAGCGATCTGGATCGCATCAGCGTGCCCGGCGCGCGGCTGGAGATGGAGGATGCGGACAATCAATATCGCATCTATCGCTTTGCCCGGCCGTTGCCGCCCGGCGCCACGCTGGCGGTGGATTTCACCATCAGCCGCGAACAGCAGGGGTTCCCGGCCAATGGCGAAGACACCAGCCTGATCGCCAACGGCAGCTTCCTCAACAACACGGACTTCATGCCGCAATTCGGCATGAGCCGCGATGGCTTCCTGGCCGATCGGGCCAAGCGGCGCAAATATGGCCTGCCGCCCGAAGCGCGCCTGCCCAAGCTGGATGATCCGGTGGCGGTGGAGCGCAATTATCTGGGCAATGCCGATTGGGTGAACAGCGATATCGTGGTGAGCACCAGTGCCAGCCAGACGCCGATCGCGCCGGGCCGCAAGGTGGAAGACCGGGTGGAGGGCAGCCGCCGGATCGCGCGCTTCGTCTCGCCGCAGCCGATTTTGAACTTCTTCTCGGTGCAATCGGCGGCCTATGCCGAAAAATCCCTGGATGCCGATGGCGTCAAGCTGACGGTGTATCACCACCCGACGCATGGCTATAATGTGGATCGCATGCTGGCGTCGATGAAGACCAGCCTGGCCTATTACCGCAGGAATTTCGGGCCTTATCAGTTCGACTATGCCCGTATCATCGAATTTCCCGGCTATGAAAGCTTTGCGCAGGCGTTTGCCGGCACCATCCCCTTTTCGGAAGCCATCGGCTTTCTGGCGGCCAATGATGATCCCGACAAGATTGACTATGTCACCTATGTCACGGCGCACGAACTGGGACACCAATATTGGGGCCACCAGATCATCTCCGCCGAGATGCAGGGTGGCACCCTGTTTGTGGAAACCATGGCGCAATATTCGGCGCTGATGGTGATGAAGCAGATCTATGGCGAGGAGAAGATCCGGCGCTTCCTGAAATATGAGCTGGACAATTATCTGCGCAGCCGCGGCAGCGAACTGATCGAGGAGTTGCCGCTGAACCGCGTGGAAAACCAGCCCTATGTGCATTACCGCAAGGGCAGTGTGGTCATGTATCTGCTGGCCGACCGGCTGGGGGAGGCCCGCGTGAACGCCATGCTGGCCGGCTTGCTGGCGACCCACAAGTTCAAGAGCCAGCCTTATGTGACGGCCACCGCGCTGGTGAACGGTTACAAGAGCCTGGCGCGCACGTCCGAAGAACAACAACTGGTGAGCGACCTTTTCGAGCGCATCACCCTGTATGACCTGAAGGCCAAATCGGCGAGCGTGAAGCGCCTTGCCGATGGGCGTTGGGAGACCAGGCTGATCGTGGAGGCGAGCAAGCTTTATGCCGATGGCAAAGGCGTGGAAAAGGCCGCGCCGTTGAATGCCAGCATTGATGTCGGCCTGTTCACCGCCAAGCCGGGGCAGGGCGAGTTCAACCGCGCCAATGTGGTGCAGATGGTGCGGTTGCCGATCAAGTCTGGCCCACAGACGCTGGTGCTGATCAGCAAGGCCAAGCCGACCGTGGCCGGGATCGACCCCTACAACAAATATGTCGACCGCAATTCGGACGACAATGTGGTGGATATCAGCTGAGGCAACAGATCCTCCCCCTGTGGGGAAGGTGCCCGGAGGGCTGAAGGGGCTTGCCGGCTGCACATGTGCTGCCGCCTCCGCCTCCCCCGGCCTTTGCCGGGGTCGGCACCTCCTCCAGAGGGGGAGGATTTTGTTGGTCGGTCAGTTGTGCAGCCGTTGTTGCCACAGTGGGGCGAGCGGCCCTGCGGCAAAGCCGGCGCGATCGATGGTGTAGAACAAGTGGGTGACCGGGCCAGTAGACAGTTCCACCCGTGACTGGCGCGGATCCAGCTGCGCGCCGATGCGGGTGACGGCGGTGCGGCTGCGGATGTTGGTTTCGCCGATCATGAGCATCACCCGGCTCACAGTCTGCAGCGCGTGGCCGATCATCAATGCCTTCATGATGTGATTGGTCTGGCCGCCCCAATGGCGACGCACCAGAAAGGTCCAGCCCACCTCCACCTCATCGGCGGCGGCGCGGGTGAAATCATAGCGTGATGATCCGATGATGGCGCCGCCGGGCTCCTGCGCCACCAGCATGCCGCCACTGGCCAGGCCATCTTCGAAAAAGGCGCGGAACACCGGTTCCTGCCAGCGATCATGCGCCGGGTGGCCCTCCCAGATGCCGGGATCGTGCGCGGCGGCAAACAGGCCGGGCCAATCCGCCGCCGTGGCAGGGCGCAGGCTGAGCGCCGGGTGGGCAAGATTGGGCTGGCGATCAAGCATGGGCAAAGGCCTCAATGGACGAGAACAGCGACGCCGTGGATAGCAAGGCCGATGAGGCCGCCGATCAGTGTGCCGTTGATGCGGATGAACTGCAGATCGCGGCCCACGGCCTCTTCCACCTTTTCGGTCACCGTGTCCGCATCCCAGCTCCGCACCGTCTGCGACACCAGGCTGACGATGGCATCGCCATGATCATGGGCCAGGCCCACCACGGCGCGGCGCAGGGCGGTGTTGAGGCTGCGCTTCAGCGCCTCGTCGCCCTCCATGCGTTGGCCGACGGCGGCCAGCGCACCGGCCAGCCGGTTGCCGCCCGGATCATTGAGGCCCCGCACCAGCGCGGCGCGGGCGCTGGTCCACAGGCCGTTCACCCAGCCGGCCATGGCCGGATTGGCCATCAGATCCGCCTTGAAGCCTTCCACCCGCTCCTGCGTTTCGGGGAAGTGGCGCAAATCGAACGACCATTGCCGCAACGCCTCCACAATGCGCAGCCGCACCGGGTGAAGCTGATCCTGCTTCATTTCCACCAGCAGGCGCTGCACCGCGCCGATCATGGTGTTGGACATGGATTCATCGGCACCGGCCAACCGCAGCAACCAGTTGGTGCGTTCGGTCACCATGTCGCGGATGGTGGGGGCTTCATCGGAAAGCGTGCCAAGGCTCCAATCGATGCCGGTGTCGATCAGCGGCTCGTGCCGGCCCTTGGCCACCATCGTATCGATGGCGTCAGCCAGCAACGGCGACAGCTTCATCTCCTCCAGGCGGCCGCGTGCAACATCTTCCACCAGCCGGGCGATGGCCGGTTCGTCCAGCGCCTCCACCAGACGGGCCACCAGCGGGGCTAGCCCGCGCTTGCGATTGGGGGAAGGGGTGGCGGGCGGCGGGCTGGCCAGCCAGCGGCCCAGCACGCCGGCCAGATCGGCATCGTCCAGCCGGCGCGCCACCACCTGGGGTTTCAGGAAATTGTCCTTCAGGAACTGGGCCAGTGTATCGCCCAGCCGGTCCTTCTGTTCGGGGATGATGGCGGTGTGCGGGATGGGCAGGCCCAGCGGCCGGCGGAACAGCGCAGTGACGGCGAACCAATCGGCGAGCCCGCCCACCATCGCGGCTTCGGCAAAGGCCTGCAGCCATGGCACCAGCGGGTGCGCCTGCGGCCACACCAGCGTGGCGGCGAACAGCGCCGCCATCGCCGCCACCAGAACGGTGGCGGCCAGGCGCATCCGGTGAAACGGCGAATCCGGCAAGAAGCTGGTCAGGGCAGGGTCACTCCGCAGGGGTTGCAGCACCAGCCTTAGCAGCCCCTTCGTTGTTGGTGAACCACCGCTTCATGCGCGGGGCCAGCCATTCTTCGACCGAAACGGCGATGGAGAAGCCGGCGGGCACGATGATCAGGGTGAGCGCGGTCGACACGATCAGGCCCCCGATCACCACAATGCCCATCGGCGCGCGCCACGAACCGTCGCCGCCCAGCGCCAACGCCACCGGCATCATGCCGGCAACCATGGCCACCGTGGTCATCACGATCGGCTGCACGCGCTTGTGCCCGGCTTCCAATATGGCTTCCAGCTTGGGCACGCCCTTGTGCATCTCCTCGATCGCCATGTCGACCAGCAGGATCGAGTTCTTGGCCACGATGCCCAGCAGCATCAGCAGGCCGATGAACACCGGCATGGAGATGGCATTGCCGGTGATGGCCAGAGCGATCAGGCCACCCAGCGGCGCCAGAAGCAGCGACACCATGTTGACGAACGGCGGCAGCACCCGCTTGTACAGCAGCACGAGCACGGCGAACACCATCACGATACCGGCAATCACCGCCAGGATGAAGTTGGACACCAGTTCACCCAGCCACTTCTGCATGCCCAGCTGCACCATTTCGACGCCGGATGGCAGGTTCTTCAGGCTTGGCAACTGGTTCACCTTTGCCTGCACATCGCCCGACAGCAGACCGGGGGCCAGATCGGCGCCCATCTGGATACGGCGCTGCTGGTTGAACCGGCGGATTTCGGTGGGGCCGGCGCCAAAGCTGATTTCAGCCACCACCTTCAACGGGACGGTGCCACCACGGGTGGTGGGCACAGGCAGATTTTCGATGGTGGAAAGATTGCGACGCGATGATTCCGCCAGTGCCACCCGGATCGGGATCTGACGATCAGCCACGCTGAACTTGGCGACGTTCTGATCAATGTCACCCAGGGTGGCGATGCGGATGGTTTCCGACAGCGCTGCGGTTGTGACACCCAGCTCTGCAGCCAGATCCAGCCGCGGCTTGATGGTGATTTCAGGCCGTTGCAGCCCGCCATCGATGCGCGCCTGGCGCAGTTCCGGCATGGCCCGCATTTCGGCGATCACCTGCTGGGCTGCTAGGTCCAGCTTGGCCGGATCGGTGCCGGTGAGGGTGATGTTAATGTCGCGTCCGCCGCCCGGACCGCCATTCTGACTGGAAAAGCCGATGCGGGCATCGGGAATGGCCGCCAGCTTGGGCGCCATTGCCCGTTCCCAATCGATGCGATGCATCGAACGGTCTTTCTTCAGGGTGATATAGACATTGCCGCCGCCCACGTCGACATCGGCGAAGGCCAGGGCCAGATCAGGGGACTTCTCCAGCACCGCAACGGCCTGGTCGACAATGACTTCAGTTTGCGCCAGCGTCACGCCAGGCGGCAGGGACACGGTGACCTGGCTGCTGTCATTGTCCTCATCGGGCTGGAACGTCATCGGCAGCAGGAAGAACAAGCCAACAGTGGCCGCCAGCGCCACGCCGCCGATACCGAACACCGTCTTCATGCGATTGGCCAGGGCCCAGTTGAGAACGCCCATATAGGTATCGACCCATTTGCCGGCGCCATGTTCGGCATGGCCTTCGCTCTTCAGAAAGAAGGCAGCGAGCATCGGCGTGATCAGGCGGGCAACGGCAAGGCTGATCAGCACCGAAACCGCGACGGTGGCACCAAAATTCTTGAAGAACTGGCCGGAGATGCCGGGCATCAGCGCGACGGGCAGGAACACCGCGACAATCGACATGGTGGTTGCCACCACGGCCTGGCCAATCTCGTCGGCGGCATCCATCGATGCCTGCCAGGCCGATTTGCCCATGCGCATGTGACGCACGATATTCTCGATTTCCACGATGGCATCGTCCACCAGCACGCCGGCCACCAGGCTGAGTGCCAGCAGCGACAACTGGTTGAGGCTGAAACCCAGCCAGACGTCTAGGAACCAGAAGGTGGGAATGGCCGACAGCGGGATGGCCAGCGCCGAAATCACCGTGGCGCGCCAATCACGCAGGAACAGCCACACCACCAGCACCGCCAGAACAGCACCTTCGACCATCGCGTCGATGGCGCCATGATATTGTGCCTTGGTGTAATCGACCGTGGTGAAGATCAACCGGAAGGTCACCTTGGGGTTCTGCGCCCGCAGCTTTTCGATCTCCTTCATGGCTTCGTCGTAAACGGTCACGTCAGACGCGCCCTTGGCCTTGGCCATCGAGAAGCTGAGCACCTGGCGACCATCCAGCTTGGAGACGGAGCGTTGTTCGGCATAAGCGTCGCGCACCTCGGCAATGTCAGCAAGGCGGATGCTGCGGCCGGGGCCCAGATTGATCTGGGTTTCGCCCAAGCCGATGGCGTTGCGGGCATTGCCGATCACCCGCACCGATTGTTCGGCACCAGCGATTTCGGCGCGGCCACCCGCGGCGTTGAGGTTCACCTGGCGCAACTGGGCGTTCACCTGGGAAGCGGTGACGCCATAGGCCTGCATGCGATCCGGGTCGAGGATGACGCGGATTTCCCGGCTGACGCCGCCCGAACGGCGCACCTGGGCCATGCCGGGCACGCCCAACAGGCGTTTGGCCACCGTGTTGTCAACAAACCAGCTGAGTTCTTCCAGCGTCATTGCGGTGGATTCAACCGAGTAATAGGCGATTGGTCCGCCGGCGATGTCCACCCGGTTGACCTGCGGCTGCAAGATGCCTTGCGGCAGATCGGACCGGATATTGGCCACGGCATCGCGCACATCGTTGATGGCGCGATCGATTGGCGTGCCGATGGCGAACTGCACCATGGTGCGGCTGGCGCCTTCGGACACAAAGCTGTTCACTTCATCAACGCCGGTGATGTTGCGCACCGCCGCTTCAACCCGCTGCGTGACCTGGTTTTCCAGCTCCTCCGGTGCGGCTCCGGGCTGTGCCACGATGATCTGGGCACCCGGGAATTCCACATCAGGCTGGTTGTTGATGTCCATGGCGCGGAACGACAGCACGCCGGCCAGCATCAGCAGCGCGAACAGCACCAGTGGCGGCACCGGGTTCTTGATCGACCAGGCAGAGATGTTGCGCATGGGTTAAGCCTTGAGGGGGTTCAGCGCGGGATATCAGCGGGCAGCAGTGGGCGCGGCCAGCACGGGATTGATCTTGTCACCCGGCTTCAGGAAGGCGCCGGCACTGGCCACCACCCGTTCCGTGCCGTTCAGGCCGGCCGCAATGCCAACGCCCGCATCACTGATCGTGCCCACGGTGACGGCCCGGCGCTCAACCTTGTTATCCTTGGTCAACACCATGACGAAATTGCCTTCGACGTCGGCCAGCACCGCCGATTGCGGCAGCAGTGGCCGGCTGGACTGGCCGGCTTCGATGCGGGCGCGGGCAAAGGCGCCAACGCGCAGACCGGGCGCATAATCCAGCTGGATGCGCACCACGCCCTGGCGGTTGGCGGCGTCGATCACCGGATCCAGCAGCCAAACCGTGCCCTTGTATCCCTCGTTGGAACCAACCGGGGTCACGGTTGCCACCATGCCGGGACGCAGCCGCGCCATGTCCTGCTCGGCCACCTGGGCGCGCATCTCCAGCGTGCCGCCTTCGGCGATGCGGAACAGGGCGCCGGTGCCGGGCCCGACCACCTGGCCGGTTTCGACATTGCGGGCCAGCACCAGGCCAGCGGCCGGGGCGCGCACGTCCAGCCGTTCGGCGCGTTCGCGCGCGGCGTTCAGTTGGGCACGGGCCACACCAACGCGGGCCACGGCGCCATCGCGGGTGGCGGCGCGCTGATCAATGTCGGCGCGGCTGATGAAGCCCTTGGCCACCAGGCTTTCGGCACGGGCCAGATTGGCTTCGGCCAAGCGGGCATCGGCCTCGGCCTGGCGCACGCCGGCGGCCAGCTGGGCGATTTCCTGCGTCTGCACCTGGCGGTCAATCTGTGCCAGCACCTGCCCGGCGGCAACACGCTGGCCGGGATCAACCGTCACGCGCACCACGCGGCCGCCTTCCCCCTGCACGCCCACGGCGGCATCACGGCGGGCGGCAATGCTGCCCGGCGCCACCACGGCATCGGCCATCATGGTTGAACCCGGCACGATCACCGTGACTTCCGGCAGATTGCTGGCAGCCGCCGCCGGCGGGGCTGCGGCCGGGCCAAAGGCCTGCCACGCGGCAACGCCGGACAGCGCGACGGCCAGCGCGATCAGCGCCGGCTTCAACCAGCGGCGGTCACGCGCGGTTTCCACCGGTGCCACTGAAGGGTGCAAGGGGAACACATCCGCGCTTTCGGGCGACATCGGGGCATTGTGGGCGTTCATGGTCATAGATCCTCTGCAGGGTGTATTATCGAAATACATCACCGCATGCAAGGGGCTCTCATAGACGAATTTCTCCGGCTTCGGAAGCTGAATTGAGCGCCACTCGGACCAACATGGGGTGGCAATGTGCCGCCGGCTGTTATGGCATGTGACCTGCCATAAATTGCGACGCCTGTGCCGCTGAAAACAGCAGATGACGCCGGACCCGATTGGCGTCACCATTGCAGCGTGTTTCAAGGGGGGATTGCAGCCATGGCCACCTATTCCAAAGGCTTGATCGAAATTGGTGACGGCTTGTTCGCCTGGTTGCAGCCCGATGGCGGCTGGGGCTGGTCCAATGCCGGGTTGATCGTGGATGGCCGGCCTGGTGATGGCGCCGCCGCGCTGATTGACACGCTGTTCGACACGCAACTGACGGCCGACATGCTGGCTGGCATGGAGCGGGCCACCGGCTTTGGCGCCGCCACCATCGGCCAGGTGGTGAACACCCATGCCAATGGCGATCATACCCACGGCAACCATCTGCTGGGGCAGGCGGAGATCATCGCTTCGGAGGCATCAGCGCGCGAGATGGAGGCGTTTTCACCGGCCGTGCTGGCTCAGATGAAGGCGGCTGGCGCGGCTGGTCACATGGGCGTGGCCGGAACCTATTTTGCCGAAATCTTTGCGCCGTTCGATTTTGCCGGCGTTGAGGAACGCGCGCCCACCCGCACCTTTTGCGGGCATGATCATCTGATCGTGGGCAACAAGGCGGCCGAACTGATCGAGGTGGGCCCGGCGCACACCGCCGGCGACGTGCTGGTGCATGTGCCGCAGGGCAAGGCGGTGTTCACCGGCGACATCTTGTTCATCGAAGGCACGCCAATCATGTGGGCCGGGCCGGTTTCGAACTGGATCGCGGCGTGCGAGCGGATCATTGCCATGGATGTTGACGTGATCGTGCCCGGCCACGGGCCCCTCACCGACAAGGCGGGTGTGCGCGAGGTGGTGGATTATCTGGCCTATATCCGCGATGAAGCCCGGGCGCGCCATGCCGCAGGCCTGTCGGCAGAAGAGGCTGCGCGCGATATCGGCCTGGGCCGCTATGCCACGTGGAAGGACGCCGAGCGGATCGCGGTGAATGTCGACACGCTGTACCGCGAGTTCAACAACGACAAGGCCCCGCCCGATGCCATCCGCCTCTTTGGCCTGATGGGGCAGATTTATTATGACCGGGGCCGCAATGACTGATTCTGCGGAACAACTGCTGGCCTGGTTTGTTGGCGGCGGCAATGCGCAGCCGCTCAACCGAGGCGGGATCGATTTGATCAAGGCGGTGGCGCAAAACCCTGCGCTGATTCTGAAGTTCCGCAGTGGCGTATCGACCTCGAAGCTGAACAAAGCGGATGTAAGATTATTTCTGAAAATCGTCGCTGCCGAGTTTGATGCCGTGGCCCAATCGTCTGACAACAGGGCAGACATGCTTGACCGTTATATTGCGCCCGTCAGCGGCACGGCCTTTGTGGGCGGATTTATAGCGAGCAACACTCAACCTGCCTGGGCCGGTGCGCCATTGGTTGCTGCTGCCGGGGCCTTTGCACTGGCCGCAGCGGGGGCTCTCCGATTTTGGGTGAAAAGAGCCGCTCTTTCTGATAAGGCCATGACCAAGATGATTGATCTGATGACGGACATTTGATCGTGGAAGCCGAAACCTCTTTTGTTTTTGTCGGCTTGGCCTTGGCGCTCGGCAGCTTTGTTGCGAGCGGCCTGATCGGGTTTCTTGGCGGCCGGGCGCGTGACAAGCGGCTGGAATTGCTTGAGCAGGATGCGAACCTGATGCTGCAACAGATCAGGTTGAATCAGCAGGTCAAGCCCGTGCCTGCCAAACCGGGAAAACGCACCGCAGCATGACCCTGTTGTCTGCTGCGGCGGGCGTTCTCAGGCAATCGTCACCCCGCCATCGATGACGAAATTCTGGCCGGTCGTGAAGGCACCCGCCTTGCCGGCCAGGAACACCGCCATGCCGGCGATTTCATCGGGCACGCCGATGCGCTTCAAGCAGGAGTGCGCGGTGTAGGTCTTCAATGTCTCCGGATTGTCCCACAGCGCCTTCGCGAAATGCGTTTGCACCAACCCCGGTGCGATGGTGTTGACCCGCACATTGTCCGGCCCGAACTCGAGCGCCAGATTACGGGCGAGCTGCATATCGGCCGCCTTGGAGATGTTGTAGGCGCCGATGACGTTCGTTCCCTTGATGCCCCCGATCGAC
>CAZHTW010000071.1:0-14221 GCA_964535865.1 uncultured Sandarakinorhabdus sp.
TGGCCCAGCGTGACGGCATCGCGGCCGAAGCGGTTGTTGACCTTGTCCATCGCGCGGGACAGCGCCAGCCGGCGTTCGTCGGTGCGGGCGCAGAGCAGGGCGTTGCCGTCGAACAGATCGGCCTGCGCGGCGGCGGCCGGGGACAGATCGGCCAGCACCACCCCCACCTGCAACAGGCGGTGGTGCCCAAATTCGCGCTCCATCTGCGCCCACAGCCCGTCCATGGCCTCCACCAGGCTGAGGCTGTCCATCACCTGGGGCAATTTCCGGCCGGCCTTCCATTTCGTCCCGCGCGTCTCGCCCTTCACGAACAGGCCGATCCAGCTGGTGCGCAGTTCGGCGCGGCGCAGGCGGGTGCCGGCCTTCATCACCAGCCGCCGCGCCACCAGCCGCGCCTGCGCCAGCGGGCGCTTGTCCGGCCCCAGCACATGGGAATGGCCGATGCTCTTCTGGTCATGCGCCACATCGGCCACCTCATGGCCCTGCAATTGCCGGTGCAGCCGCTCGCCCCACACGCTGCCCCAGGCCTGCCGAGCCTGGCCGGCGCTCATCGCCAGCAATTGCGCCATCGTCACCAGGCCCGCCGCCGCCAGCCGCCGCTCCATCGCGCGGCCCACACCGGGAATATCGGCCAGCTTCAACTGCTCCAGCCGCGCGGCGCGCACATCGTCGGTGAGGATGGTCAGCCCGTCAGGCTTCATCATGTCGGCCGCCATCTTGGCCAGCAGGCGGTTGCTCGCCACCCCGATGCTGGCGGTGAGGCACGCGCCCACATTGGCCGCCAGCCCGGCCTTGATCCGCGCCGCCAGCGCCTGCACGGCCGCCACGCTGTTCTCATTGTCCAGCAACCGGCACGCCACCTCGTCGATGGAGCACACCGCCGTCACCGGCACATGCCGCTCCACCTCGGCCACGATCCGGTGGTGGAACTTCACATAATCCTCATGCCGGCCGGGCACGATCACCACGTCGCGGCACCTGGCCTTCGCCTCCCAGATTTTCGTGCCTGTGCGGATGCCAAAGGCCTTGGCCTCATAACTGGCCGCAATCGCGCTGGTGCTGTCCGTCATCACCGGCGCCACCACCACGGGGCGCCCGCGCAAGGCCGGATTCAGCTGCTGCTCAACGCTGGCGAAATAGCTGTTGAGGTCCAGATAAAGCCAACGAAGGGGAAGCGACTCGCCCATGGCCCCGCATTAGCACAAAACAAGAACAAATGCCTGCGCATTTTGGCGCTCTTTTCCTTGGGCCCAAAGCCATTATGGTGCGGGCCATGAGCATCACCCCCGACGATCAGGCCCTGCTGGCCGCCGCCGACACGCCTGGCGACGGCATCCGCGCCGTCTCCGCCACCAGCCTCGCCGGTCGGCAGCTGCGCTATTATGATTATTGCATGGCGGCCTTTGCCGTCATCCTCATCTGCTCCAACATGATCGGCGCGGCCAAGCCGGCGCAGCTGGATCTGCCCATTTGGGGCACGGTCACCTTCGGGGCGGGCATCTTGTTTTTCCCGCTGTCCTATGTGCTGGGCGATGTGCTCACCGAAGTCTATGGCTTTGCCCGCGCGCGGCGCGTGGTGTGGGTGGGCTTTGTCGCCTCGATCTTCGCCGCCAGCATGAGCTTTGTCGTCGTCGCCCTGCCGCCCGACCCCAGCTGGACCGGGCAGTCGGCGCTGGCGGAAGTGTTCGGCCAGGTCCCGCGGATTTTCTTCGCCTCGATTGCCGCCTTCTGGGCCGGCGAAATGGCCAACGCCTTTGTGCTGGCCCGGTTGAAGCTGCTCACCGGCGGCAGGATGCTGTGGACCCGCACCATCGGCTCCACCGTGGCCGGACAGGGCGTGGACACGCTGATCTTCTACCCCCTGGCCTTCTGGGGCATCTGGGAACCGGCGATGCTGCTGGGCGTGATGGCGACCAACTATACGCTCAAAGTGCTGTGGGAAGCCCTGCTCACCCCCGTCACCTACAAGGTGGTGGCCTGGTTCAAGCGCGTCGAAGGGCTGGATGTGTTCGACACCGGAACGGATTTCACCCCGTTCAAAACCCGGGTTTGATCGCCGTTTCGCTTCACACATCCACCGCCAGCAAATCCCGCCCCACGATGATCCGCCCGCCAAAGGCATTGGCCGCCGCGGCGAGCCAGTCCTCGTCGCGGATGCTGGCATCGCCGCCGGGGACAAAGTGGGTGAGCACCAGGGTTTTCACGCCGGCCGCCGCCGCGATTTCGCCGGCTTGTTCGGCCGTGGTGTGGCTGGCGAGCAGGTGGGCGCGCAGGGTGGGGGCGTTGGATTCCGACGCGATCAGCCGGTCGAGTGCGGGGAGGTACATGGCTTCCTGCACCAGCACGTCCGCGCCTTTGGCGAGCGCGATCAGGGCGGGGCAGGAGGCGGTGTCGCCGCTGTAGACGACGGATTTGGCAATGCCATTCCTGGCCCAATCGAAGCGGAAGGCGAAGCTGTCGGTGAGCGGTGGGTGCTCGACGCGGGCGGCCGTCACCTTCAGGCCGCCGCTGTCCAGCAGCACGCCGGGGCTGATTTCGTTCACGGTGAGCAGGCGGCGCAGATCGGGGCGGCCTTCATCGGCCATGCGGGTTTCGATATCGGTGCGGGCGAAGGCCTCCCAACCGGTGCGCATGGCGGCCATGCCAGGCGGGCCATGCACCGTCACCGGGGTGGTCAGCGCGCCGCTCCACGCCAGCCAGGGCAGGGTGAAGGCATCGGCGACATGATCATTGTGCAGATGGCTGATCCAGAGGTGGGCCAGCGCCTTCAAGGGCAGCCCGGCCAGCACCGCCTGGCGGGCGGCGCCGTTGCCGGCATCCAGCATGTGCAGCCGCCCGCCGATCATCAGCGCGGCGGCCGGCGCGGCGCGCAGGGCCTTTGGCGTGGGGCCGCCGCCGGTGCCGAGCAGGACGAGCCGGTCGGGCGGCGCCGGCAATTGCGCATGCAGCGCGGCGGGCAGGCCCAGTGCTGGCAGGAGGGCAAGAAGCTGGCGGCGGGAAACCATGGCGAAACCTTTCGCGCCATGGATGCGCCGGCCGCCGCGGGCTGGCAAGTGGGGCGCTTACCGACCGCCGGAGTTGCGGCTGCGGATGCGCGCCTGTGCCGCCTGTGCCGCCTGTGCGCGGGCCAGCGCGCTGAACCAGGCGATGTTGAGCATGGCCAGCGCGCCGAGCAACACAGCCATGCCATGCAGCTTCACCTGGGCCATGGTGGCGTCGCTGCCTGCCGGCAGCGCTTGGGCATCGTGGTTCAGGCGCAGCACCAGGGTGAACAGCAGGGCGCTGATCGCCAGCAGGCACAGGCTGGTGAAACGGCGGGCGGCGGCGGAGGCGGGAAGCGGGAGGTCGATGCCGTTCATGGGCGCGTCCATGGCAGGGGGGAAAAGACGTATTTGCCGCTAATGGCCGGCGCCGCGATGCTCAATTGGTCTGTTTGTCACATGTCTGTCACGATCTGGCGAACCTAAGCCAAGCGGCTGGAATGAAAGAATGTCAACTTTCACATCGGATGGCTTCGCCGCCGCAGTGGCGCCAATTGCCGGCGTCAGGCCAGCGCCATCATCGCCGATTCGAACAGGCGGCGGCCATCGGTGCCGCCCTGTTCGGCTTCGATCAGCCGTTCCGGGTGGGGCATCATGCCCAGCACATTGCCGGCATCATTCAGGATGCCGGCAATGTCGCGCGCCGATCCGTTCACCGGTTCGGCATAGCGGAAGGCCACGCGGCCTTCGCCGTCCAGCCGGTCCAGCGTGGCGGCATCGGCAACATAATTGCCATCATGATGGGCCACCGGGATGATGATCTGTTCGCCGGCGGCATAGTGGCTGGTGAACACCGATTGGCTGTTGGCCACCGACAGCTGCACATTGCGGCAGACAAAGTTCAGCCCGGCGTTGCGCATCAGCGCGCCGGGCAGCAGGCCGGCTTCGGTGAGCACCTGAAAGCCGTTGCAGATGCCGAGCACGGCGCGGCCCTGGCCAGCGGCTTCGATCACCGCCTGCATCACGGGTGACCGCGCCGCCATCGCGCCGGAGCGCAGATAATCGCCATAGGAAAAGCCGCCGGGCACGCCGATGAAATCCAGGCCTTCGGGCAGGGTGGTTTCGCGGTGCCAGATCATCGCCGGGGCGCGGCCGGTCACCTTGGTGATGGCATCGGCCAGATCCCGATCGCAGTTGGAACCGGGAAAAACGATGACCGCGGCCTTCACGGCATTTCGATCCGGAAATTTTCGATCACCGTATTGGCCAGCAGCTGCCTGGCCATGGCTTCAACGCTCTCGCGGGATGTGCCTTCGGCCACGTCCAGCTCGATCAGCTTGCCCACCCGGGCGCCGGCCACCCCATCAAAGCCCAGGCCCTTCAGGGCCGATTCGATGGCCCGGCCCTGCGGGTCGAGCACGCCATTTTTCAGGGTGACGGTGACTTTGACGATCATGGCGCGGCCATAAGCCGAACGCGGGCGGCGTGCAAGCGAAGAGGGTTGGGGGTGGGTTTCAGCCCAGCAGCACAACCACGGCCGCACCCAGGCCGGCGGCCAGCAACAGCCACGGCGTGGACCAGCCGCCCGCCGCCGGTTCCGGCAATGCCGGCAGCGGGGGCTGCGGCGGCGCGGCGCCGGGCATCGGATTTTCGGCAACCCACTGGCGGAACAGCCGCGGCAACTGGGCCAGCGCCCGCATGTTCAGCACCAGCTGGTCGGCGATCACCGCCTCCGGCCCCATTTCATCGCGCACCCAGTCGCGCACATAGGGTTCCGCCACTTCCCACATGTTGACATGGGGATCGATGGTCAGCGCCACGCCTTCCACCATCACCATGGTCTTCTGCAGCAGCAGCAGATGGGGCTGCACCGGCATGTCGAAACTGCGGGTGATGCCGAACAGGCCTTCCAGCATGTCGGTGATACTGATGTCGCGCGCCTTGCGGCCGCGGATGGGCTCGCCCACGGCGCGCAGGGCGGTGGCAAAGGCGGCCGGATTGTGGTGCGGCGGCACATAGCCGGCCTCGAAGTGAATTTCGGCAACCCTTGCATAATTGCCGGTGACCAGGCCGTGCAGGATTTCCGCCAGATACAGGCGCGCGCGCCGGTTGATGCGGCCCATGATGCCGAAATCGATCACGCCGATGCGGGCATGATCACAGGCGTCGCTGGCGGGCACGATGAACAAATTGCCCTGGTGCATGTCGGCGTGGAAAAAGCCCTTGGCGATGGCCTGGGCGAGGAATCCGCCCACCAGCACCTTGGCCAGATGCGCCCGATCGATGGGCAGGGCGGCAATGGCCGCCGTGTCCGACAATTTCACCCCGTCGATCCAGTCGATCACCAGCACCCGGCGGGTGGAGCGTTCCCAATCCACCTGCGGCACCACGAAATCCGGTTCGCCGGCCAATGTTTCCGCCAGTTCCGATGCGTTGGCGGCTTCGCGGCGCAGGTCGAGCTCGGTTTCGATCCAGCTGCGGAAGGTGGCGATCACCGCGCGCGGGCGCAGCCGGGCAAATTCGCCGCCCAGCGTTTCCAGATGCCCGGCCCCCCATTCATAGGTGGCGAGTGCCGAGGCCACATCGGCTTCGATGCCGGGGCGCAGCAATTTGATCGCCACGGTGCGGCCGTCGCTGGTCACGCCCTTGTGCACCTGCGCAATCGATGCCGCGCCAATGGCTTCGGGCTGGATGGACTGGAACTTGCGTTTCCAGTCTCCGCCACAGGCCGCGTTCAGCTGGGCTTCGATGGCGCTGAACGGCACCGGCGGCAATTGATCCTGCAACCGGGCCAGATCGGCGGCGGCGGCCACACCGATCAGATCGGGGCGGGTGGCCAGCGCCTGTCCCAGCTTGATGGCGGCGGGGCCAACCGCACCCAGCCCGCCGGCAAAATCCGGCGTTCTGGGCGCGCCGCTGCCCAGCCGGGCGATGCGCGCCACCAGCCGGATCGCCAGCGGCAGGCGCTTGTCCTCAAACGGGCGCAGGGCGCCATGGCGCGCCATGCGCCGGCCCCAGACCAGCAGCCGCCACAAATGCACCAGTGCAAACAAGTTCAGATCTTCCAGCCTGAATGAATGGCGACAGCGCCGCCCAGGATGGGCCGGTGGCGAACCTGCTTGAAGCCGGCATCCCCGATCATCGCGGCAAATTCCGGCATCCTGGGGAAGCGGCGGATCGATTCGATCAGATAGCGATAGGAATCTGCATCCTTGGCCACCAGCTCGCCAATCTTCGGCACCAGCTTCTCGGAGTAGAGATCATAGATTTCGGCAAAGCCGGGCCAGGTGGTGGTGGAAAATTCCAGGCAGAAGAACCGCCCGCCATAGCGCAGCACCCTGTGCGCCTCGCGCAGCGCCGCGGGAATATCGGTGACGTTCCGGATGCCGAAGGCGATGGTATAGGCATCGAAGCTGCGGTCCGGAAAGCTGAGCACTTCCGCATTTTCCTCGCGCCAGATCAGGCTGGTGAGGCCGCGCTCGGCCGCGCGCTCCATGCCCACCTCCAGCATCGCCGGGTTGATATCGGCCACTGTGACATTGGCGCCGGATTTTTCGAGGCGGAAGGCAATGTCACCGGTGCCGCCGGCCATGTCGAGAATATCCTCGCCGGGGCGGGGGTGGACGAGGCGGACGAAATCATCCTTCCACACCCGGTGCATGCCGGCGGACATCAGATCGTTCATGATGTCGTATCGCTTGGCAACCGATCGGAACACCTCACCCACGCGGCGGGTCTTGTCTTCCGGGGCCACCTCTTCGTAACCGAAGCTGACGGTTTCGCTCATGCCATGATCCTTCATTGCCGCGCGGCTTAGCCGAGGCTTGGCGGCCATGCAAACGCCCCCTATGTCGCGGTGCATGCCTGAACTGCCCGAAGTCGAAACCGTGATGCGTGGCCTGACCCCGATGTGGGAGGGGCAGCGCTTCACGCGCGTGGTGGCGAACCGGCCCGATCTGCGCCGGCCGCTGCCGCAGGATCTGGGCCAGCGGCTCACCGGGGCCCATGTGCTGCGGCTGGGCCGGCGCGCCAAATATGGGCTGGTGGAGACCGACCGGGGGGACACGCTGATCATCCATCTCGGCATGTCGGGGCGGATGCGGGTCGATCCCGATGCCCTGCTGAAACATGATCATGTCGTGTTTGAAACCGGCAATGGCCGGGTGGTGGCCTTCAACGATGCCAGGCGCTTTGGCAGCCTTGATCTGGTGCCCACCGCCGATGTGGCGGCCCACCCGCTGATCGCCGGCATCGGCCCGGAACCGCTGGGGCCGGATTATGGCGCGGCGCTGCTGAACCGGATGTTCCATGACCGGCTGGCCCCGGCCAAGGCGATCCTGCTTGATCAGCGGCTGATTGCCGGCCTGGGCAACATCTATGTGTGCGAGGCGCTGTTCCGTGCCGGCATCCACCCCGAAACGCCGGGCGGGCAGGTGACGGCGGCGCAGATCGGGCGATTGCTGCCGGCGATTCCGGCGGTGCTGCTCGAAGCGATTGCGGCGGGCGGTTCCACCTTGCGCGATCATGCGGCGCCCGATGGCACGCTGGGCTATTTCCAGAAGGATTTTGCCGTCTATGGCCGGGAGGGGGACGGTTGTTCCACCTGCGGGGCACCGGTGGCGCGGATCGTGCAGTCTGGCCGGTCGAGCTTCTTCTGCCCGGCCTGTCAGCCCAAGGTTTGACGGGGGTCTGGCGGGGGTCTGGCGTGCGGGTTGGGCTTGACCGGCACCAAAGGCTCCACTATGGCGCTCGTCTTCCGGCACCGGCCCCCAGGGCGCGGGCTGATTCCATTTTGACCGATTGATTGCAGGAACCACATGGCCAACACGCCCCAGGCTGAAAAGCGCATCCGCCGCAACGCTCGCCGCGCCGCTGTCAACAAGGCGCGGGTCAGCCGCATCCGCACCTTCGTGAAGAAGGTGGAAGCCAGCCTCGCCGCCGGCGATGCCGCTGCTGCTGCCGAAGCGCTGAAAGCCGCCCAGCCGGAAATGATGCGCGGCGTGTCGAAGGGCGTGCTGCACAAGAACACCGTGTCCCGCAAGATCAGCCGCCTGGCCAGCCGGGTGAAGGCACTCACCGCCTGATCTGGTCGGGCTGGCCAGCGGCCGGCGCGAGACATGTTGAAAAAGGGCCCTGCCGTTTGGCAGGGCCCTTTTTCGTGTCGCCATGGCCGCAGGCCACCGCGCCCTGTGGTTCCGCCACCCGCCGGCCACATTTGGCCACCACAGGCCGTTTTTTGGCCACCAGCCTGGCCAATGCGCTGGAAAATCAGGGCGTTTGCGCCGCCCGGCAGCGCGGCGAATCCGGCAAGATCACGGCAAGCGCCATCGGTACGCATGCTGGCATTGATGAAAAGACAATAAAATCAATATAATGGCCGTCGCCCTGTCCTACACTCCCACGATTGCGCTATCATCAGGCATTCTTTGACAATTCGGCGGTGTCGGCCGGGACGGCCACCCTGATCTGGCGGCGGCGGCAGCAGGCCCGGATTGCAGTTTGTGCAGGGCACATCCGGCAGCGGCCCCGGCTGTGGACTGATTCGCGCTGTCGCAGCGATTCGGCTGGCCTGAGCGGGGATATCGGCGGTGACGGGGACGCAAGCGGCCAATTTTCGCGCCGCCGCGCCGATTTTCTGTCCGGGCTGGAAAAAATTCCTGTCATCACTCTGTCATCACAGTGACACAAAAAATCCAAGCACTTGGCTCAATCGCGGCTGTGGAGAATCGTCGGGCCGATCGCGAAAATATCATGTGAATCAATGATTTGATTGGCCTTCCAAGGAAGCTGGGCAACAACGCTGTCAATCGAAATATTTGCTGTGGATGGAATTTGTCTGCTTGCCGCTGGGGGCTGCGCTTGCTTATCTGACCTCCGGTTTGGGCCACCCAGCGCGTTCGCGCGCCACAGGGCACCAGTCGAGAGAATGAAACTGTCTGACGCGCCTCCGCTCGGCGTGACCGCTTCCTTGCGGCCATGTCGCGGGCGGATGGTCTGGCGGATTGTGGATGAACTGCCCTGTGGGGAGGGCCGCACCGGTTGTTGCCGGGGCGAGGGAAGGATCAGATTTTCGTGTCGAGCGCGGTTGCAACTTTATCGACAGGCGCTTCATCGGCCTCGCTGGCTGTCAGCCACGTTCTGGGTGGCGACCGGGAGGTCTGGCACAAGGTGCGCATGGCCGTGCGGCAGGACACGGGTGATCATGGTTTTGATGCCTGGCTGGCGCCGCTGGCCCTGGTGTCTCTGGATGGGGACACGGCGCGGCTGTCGGCCCCGTCGGCCTTCATCGCCGATTGGGTGCAGGGCCATTATCAGGACCTGCTGCGCCGGCATTTCGCCAACCATTGCCCCGGCATCCGCCGCGTGGTGCTGGCGGTGGCCGCAAATGGCCCGGTGGCCCCTGCGGCCCGCCCGCTGGCCCCGGGTGCGCAAACCGTGCAGTCGTTGCCGGTCGATGCCCGCTACAGCTTTGACAATTTCGTCGTCGGCAAGGCCAACGAACTGGCCTACACGGCGGCGCTGACCATGGCGGAGCCGGGTGCGCCGGGCTTCAACCCGCTGTTTCTGCACGGTGCCACTGGCCTGGGCAAAACCCACCTGATGCACGCCATCGGCAATGCCTATCTGGCGCGGCACCCACAGGCCCGGGTGGCCTATCTGTCGGCCGAGAAGTTCATGGTGGAATTCATGGCCGCCATGCGCGCCAAGGACACCATCAGCTTCAAGCATCGGCTGCGGTCGGTTGATCTGCTGATGATCGATGATGTGCAGTTCATCGCCGGCAAGGAATCCACCCAGGAAGAATTTTTCCACACGATGAACGAGATCATCGGCGCCGGAAAGCGCCTGGTGCTCACCGCGGACCGCTCGCCGCAGAATCTGGAAGGCATTCAGGAACGCATCCTGTCGCGCATGGCCTGGGGCCTGGTGGCCGATATCAACCCGGCCGATTACGAACTGCGGCTCAACATCCTGCAGGCCAAGGTGGCAACGTTGGCCAATCGGGTACAAGTACCTGATGATGTTGTAGAATTTCTGGCCCGCAAGATCACGGCCAATGTGCGCGAGCTGGAAGGCGCCTTGAACCGCGTCACCGCTTTTGCCCTGCTCGTCGGCAAGCCGATCAGCCTCGAATTCACCCGCGAAACGCTGGCCGATCTGTTGCGCGCCCACGAGAAGAAGCTGACCATCGATGAGATCCAGCGCAAGGTGGCGGATTATTATGGTCTGAAACTGTCGGATCTCTTGTCGGAACGCCGCGCGCGCGAGGTGGCCCGTCCGCGCCAGATCGCCATGTATCTGGCCAAGAAGATGACGCCGCGCTCCCTGCCGGAAATCGGCCGCCGCTTTGGCAACCGTGATCACACCACAGTGATGCATGCGGTGAAGAAGGTAGAGGAACTGCGCGGCCAGGATCGCGAGATCGACAGCGACGTCGCCACCCTGGCCCGCCTGCTCGACGGTTGAGCCTTTCCAGCGGCGGGCAAGGGGCGTAACCCGTACGGGTGCACCGCCTCACCCGCTCTGGCCCGTTCTGGTTCATCGTCTCCGCCTTCGCCTTTGCGGCCATGTGGGTGATGATCCGATATGCCGCGCGCCACCTGCACAGTTTCGAGATTGTTTTCTTCCGCAATTTTATTGGCTTGATCTTTCTGATGCCGATGATGCTGGGCAATCCCGGCCTGATCCGGCGGGACCGCATCAGGGTGCATCTTGGCCGCGCCACATCGGGCTTCATCGCCACCATGGGCACCTTCTATGCCGTGGCCAATGCCCCGCTCGCCGATGTGCTGGCCATCAACTACACGGCGCCGCTGTTCGGGACGCTGGGGGCGGTGCTGGTGCTGGGGGAGCGGATCCGGGCGCGGCGCATCGTGGCGCTGGCGGTGGGCTTTGCCGGCATGTTGCTGGTGCTGCGGCCGGGCAGTGTGCCCATTTCGGCCGGAATCGTTGCCGCAATCGTCTCGGCGGTGGCCACCGGCTATTCCATTGTGGCCATGCGCAGCCTGGTTGGGGTGGATGATGCCCGCGCGGTGGCGGCATGGACGTTCATCCTCACCTGCCTGCCCAGCCTTGCGGTCGCGCTGTTCGTGTGGACCGCGCCGCCGCCGGCCGTGTGGGGCCTGTTGGCCGGCATCGGCGCTGCCGCCGCCATCGGGCAGCTCAGCCTCACCCGCGCCTTTTCCTTTTCCGAAGCCTCGGCCGTGCTGCCGCTGGATTTCGTGCGCTTTGGCCTCGTCACCGCCGCTGGCGTGCTGTTGTTTGGGGAGCGTTATGATGCGCTCACCCTGGCCGGTGGCGGGCTGATCCTGGCATCCACCATCTATCTGGCGGTGCGCGAAGCCCAGATCAGGCGGCAGCGGCCGCCGGGCTGACGCTTTGGAAAGGTTGCGGGCCAGCCAGCGGCTGCCCATAACCGGCCATCATTTCCACAGGAGGATCAAATGAATCTGGAAGGCATGTCGGCAGTCGTCACGGGCGGCGCATCGGGCTTGGGCGCGGCAACGGCGCGGCTGCTCGCCAGTCACGGCGTCAAGGTCGCCATTTTCGACATGAACGCCGACAAGGGTGAAGCCGTGGCGGCCGAAATCGGCGGCGTGTTCTGCAATGTGAACGTGACTGACAATGATTCGGTGGATGCCGGTTTCGCCAAGGCCCGCGCCGCGATCGGCCAGGAGCGGATCCTGATCAACTGCGCCGGCACCGGCAACGCGGTGAAAACCGCCAGCCGCTCCAAGGAAGATGGCAGCATCAAGCATTTCCCGCTGGATGCCTTTGACCGCATCATCCAGATCAACCTGGTCGGCACCTTCCGCTGCATCGCCAAATCGGCCGCCGGCATGCTCAGCCTGCCGCCGCTCGATAATGGCGAGCGCGGCGCCATCGTCAACACGGCTTCGGTTGCCGCCGAAGACGGCCAGATCGGCCAGGCGGCTTATTCGGCGTCCAAGGGCGGCGTGGTGGGCATGACCCTGCCGATCGCCCGCGATCTGTCCAGCGAGGGCATCCGCGTCAACACCATCCTGCCCGGCATCTTCAACACCCCGCTGCTGCAGGGTGCGCCGGACAATGTGAAGGCCGCGCTGGGCGCCACCGTGCTGTTCCCGAAGCGGCTGGGCATGCCGGAGGAATATGCATCGCTGGCGGTGGAGATGTGCCGGAACTCCTATTTCAACGGCGAGGATGTGCGGTTGGATGGCGGTATTCGGATGGCTCCGCGCTGATCGCAGCCGGGCGCAAATAGCGGAGCTATTTGCCGACTCCGGCAAGATCGGCCGGCGACCAAAAGGGGTGGCCCTCAGGCCACCCCTTTCGTGTGTCGTCCGACGGCGCGGCTCTGCCGCGCAGTTCTTCCCTTCCTTCTTCGTCCCCAAGGCGGACTCGGCGGCTCCGCCGCCGGCCGCGCCCGCCGGGCCAACCTCTGGTCCCACCCCCCCATTCATCAAACCGCAACCATTCCCGCGCCACAATCGCTGCATGAAGCACAGCCTCACCCTCCTCATCGCCCTCTTCGCCACGGCCGCCGCAGCGCAGACGCCGCCCGCCACCATCGGCCAGCCCTACATCCCCGCGCCCTGGTGGATGAAGGACCCGGTGATTGCCTCTGTGGGCAATGTCCGTGCCGAGGTGCCGGCCAACCGGGCGAGTGTGAAAGCGCGCTTTAACAAGGTGGAGAAGACGGCCGGGCTGGCCTTGACCTCCGTTGCGGCACAGGTGCGGGCACTGGATGCAGCCCTGGCTGCGCTTGGCAGGGGCGTGGTCCAGGTGGAAACCACCCTCTCCACCACGCCTTTGTATGACCAGTTCCGCGACAAGGACGGCAATCTGATCGACAATGAGCGGGAGGATCGCATCCGGGCCTATACCGGCACTGCTCGGGTCAATATCGAGGTGCGCGATATGGCCCTACTGGAAAAAGCCTATCGCCTGGTGGTGGCCGCCGCCCCCAGTGCCATTGAAGATGTGGAGTTTGATCTGGACGCCAGCAATGGCCAGAAGACGGCCATGGCGAAGGCCGCCGTTGAGGATGCGGCGCGCCGTGCTCGCGAGGCTGCCGCCGGGGCCGGTGCCCGGCTGGGGCTTGTGAAGGTCATCGATCCTTCTGGGCGCGTCTGCGCAACGGACGTGCTCGCAGGCTGGCCGAGTTATGGCAGCGCACCGTCACCCTTCAATGTGCCGTCGCCCAGAGCAGAAGAGGCCCCAGCTTCGGAGGCCATGGTGGTGGTGACGGGGGCCAAGCGTGTAGCACCCGCCACGCTGGAGGAACGGGCTGATGCCATGCAGATCACTTTGCAGCCACCGCTGCGCGAACTCACCGCCCAGGCCTGCGTGATTTACGGCCTGCTGCCGGCTCCGTGATACCCCCGTTGACGCTGGCCAAATGACGTATTAGCTTGCGATTCGTTAGGGGAGGGAGAGACGCAATGGGCCACAAGTTCGAACTTTATAAGGACAAGGCCGGCGAGTATCGCGTGCGTTTCATGTACAACAGCGAGGTGATGTTTTCGACCCAGGGCTATTCATCAAAAGCCTCGGCCGTGAACGCCATCGAGTCGATCAAGAAGAATGGGCCCGACGCCCCGACCGTCGAGGCCGAAGGCTGAACCAACAGCCAGGTTGCGGGCAGAGGCGGCATCCATACGGGTGCCGCCTTTTCCTTGTCTGGTTCACGCCAGCGCGTCGATGGCCTTGGCCAGACGCACATCGCGCGCCGAAAGCCCGTCGGCATCATGGGTGGTGAGTGCGATCTCCACCCGGTTGTACACATTGAACCATTCCGGGTGGTGGTCCTGGCATTCGGCGAGCAGCGCCACACGGGCCATGAAGCCCCAGGCCTGATTGAAATCCTTGAAATGAAAGCTGCGCTTGAGATGTTCGCCATCCAGCGTCCAGTTCGGCAGCGCATCTGCCAGCCCGGCGCGGGCGGCCTCATCCAGCTTCTCGACCATGGCGGGGGTTCGTCCTATCAGGGGGAATGATCTATGCGCCGTCCCTTGCCGATATCGAAGCTTTGGCACAAGCCGCCGTGGAGCGGCTGCCCGATCTGTTCCGCCAGCATCTGGCGGACGTGATCTTGAAGGTGGAGGATTTCCCCGATGCGGAAGTGATGGCCGAGATGGAGTTGGAAACGCCGTGGGATCTGCTGGGCCTCTATTGGGGCCGGCATGTCGGCATGAAGGTCGATCTGCCGTCAGGGTCGCTGCCAGACATGATCTTCCTCTATCGCCGCCCGCTGCTGG
>CAZHTW010000072.1:0-6911 GCA_964535865.1 uncultured Sandarakinorhabdus sp.
GCCCGACGCCGCTGCCGGTGCCGAGCGCGGAGAGGCCACCCGCGCCTATATCGCCCGGGTGATGCGCGGGTTTCAGCAGGACGTCGAAGCCCTGGCCAATCCCGATCCGCCGATCACGCATTGGGTGGAGAAATGGTCGAAGGAATAAGACGATCCTCCCCAGCCGCAGGATGGGGAGGAGCTGCCTCACTTCAAAATCTGGTTCATCTCAACCAGCACGCCGTCCGGATCGAAGAAATTGCAGCCCATCACGCGGATCTCCGGCCCGCCATTGCGCCCCGGATAAATCTGCAAGCGCGGTTCCGAGGTGAACTGCACGCCCGGCACCGCTTTGGCCGCCTTGCAGCGCCCGGCCACATCATCGGTGTTCATCACCAGCACCACGCCGCCCGGCCCCATGCGCTTGGGGTAAGGCCTGGCCTTCAAGGCCGGCTTCACCCACTGCATCAGGCCGATCCAGCCCACCCAGGGGTCGTTCGAATTCAGCAGCACCAGCCGCGCCTTGGCGCCCGGCGGGCCGGCGGGCAGGGCGACGCCGCTGGTTTCGACCACCGTGTCATAATTCACCTGCAGCCCCACCACGTCGCGATACAGCTTCAAACTGGCTTCCATGTCGCGCACGATGATGGTGGCGCGGCGCACATCGGTGGGCAGGCGATCCTTGGGCTTGTCCACGCCCGGTGCCGTTTGCGCACCTGCCGCCGTGGCGAGCAGGGAAAGAGCGATCATCAGGCGTTTCATCGGCTTTCCTCCACCACGCCGCTGGCGATCAGGGCGGCAATTGCGTCATCATCATAGCCCAGCCCGGCCAGCAGTTCACGGCTCTGTTCGCCGGGCTTGGCCAGGGTTTGCGGCTGGCCGGGCCGCCCGCCGGCCATTTCCAGCGGAATGGTGGGCAACTTCGTCTCGCGGCCATCATCCAGCGTCACCGGCTCCAGCCCTCCGGTGGCGAGGTGCGGATCGTCGAACAGCTCCTCCGGCTTGCCGATGGGGGCAAAGGGCATGCCGCTGCCCTCCAGCCGGGCCATCACCTCGGCCCGCGTCATCCGGGACACCAGCGCGCGGATGGTTGGCAGGATGCGATCCCGCGCGAGCACACGGGCATTGTTCTTGCGCAGGCTTTCGTCCGCCCACAGTTCGTCCAGGCCGAACAGGGCGCAGAATTTTTCCCACAGCGCGTCGGTCACCACTCCGATGAACAGCGGTTCGTCCTGGGTTTCGAACACATCGTAAACCGCCCAGGCCGAAACCCGCGCCGGCATCGGGGCGGCGGGTTTCCCGGTGACGGCGAACTGCGCCATGTGCTGCCCCACCAGATAGGCGGTGGTTTCAAACAGGCTGGCCACCACCTTTTGCCCCCTGCCAGTTCCATTGGGCCCGGTGGCGCCGCGCTCGTGCAGGGCCGAAAGAATGCCGATCACGCCGAACATGCCGCCGGTCACATCGATCACGCTGGCCCCGGCGCGCAAGGGTCGGCCCGGCGGCCCGGTCATATAGGCCAGGCCGCCCATCATCTGCGCCACTTCATCCAGCGCGGTGCGCTGCTCATAGGGGCCGGGCAGGAAGCCCTTCTCGCTGCAATAGATCAGGCCGGGGTTGCTGGCGGCCATCGCCTCATAGCCCAGCCCCAGCCGATCCAGCGCGCCGGGGCGGAAATTTTCGACCAATATGTCGGCCCCGGCAATCAGATCGCGCGCCACGGCCAGGCCGGCTTCGGCCTTCAGATCCAGGCAGATGCTGCGTTTTCCCCGATTATACATCGGGTAATAGCCGGCACCCGATCCCAGCAGCCGCCGCGTCTGGTCCCCGCCCAGCGGCTCCACCCGCACCACATCGGCGCCCAGCCCGGCCAGGATATGCCCCACCGTTGGGCCCATCACCATGTGGGTGAATTCGATGACCCGCAGGCCGGCAAGCGGGGTGGGTGCGGTCATGTGGCAAGGCGCTCCTGATAATCCAGCATGGGCCCGGCATCGGGCGTGAAGCCATAGAGCGGCTCACCCGGCAGCGCCTCGGCCACGATGGCGCGCACGGCGAGCAGCTTGTCGAGATCAATGCCGGTTTTGAGCCCCATGCTGTTGAGCATCAGCACCAGATCCTCCGTCACCAGATTGCCCGACGCACCCGGCGCAAACGGGCAACCGCCAAGGCCGCCCAGCGAGGCATCCAGCGTGGTGATGCCTTCATCCAGCCCCGCCAGTGCATTGGCCAGCCCCAGCCCGCGCGTGTTGTGCAGATGCAGGGTGGTCAGCCTGTCCCCCACCTCGGCCCGCACGGCGCGGACCAGCCGCTTCACCTGGGCGGGATCGGCATAGCCCGTGGTGTCCGACAGACTGAACTCCGCTGCGCCGGCCTCAGCCGCGGCAACGGCCAGCCGCACCACCGTGGCCTGCGGCACCGCGCCTTCCATGGTGCAGCCAAAGGCGGTGGAAAGCCCCACAGCAAAATGCACACCGGCGGCCTTGGCGATGGCCGCCACGTCGGCAATTTCCTCAAGCATTTGCGCGTGAGTCTTGCGCACATTCTTCAGGCTGTGCGTCTCGCTCATCGAAAAGGGGATCGACATGCCATGCACGCCGGCCGCCACCGCCCGCGCCGCGCCCTTGGCATTGGGCACCAGCGCCACGACATTCAGGCCGGGGATGGAACGGGCGAAGGCCACCAGCTCCGCGGTGTCCGCCATCTGCGGCAACAGGCTGGGCGGCACGAAACTGCCCACCTCAATCTCCTGCACGCCCGCTGCCGCCTCGGCCGCGATCCACGCCTTTTTCGCGGCCAGCGGCATCACCCGGCCGATCGATTGCAGGCCATCGCGCGGGCCAACTTCGGACACCAGGATCATGGCAACACCCCTCTGGCGCTGCGCGCCACCTCCCCATCCTGCGGTTGGGGAGCACCCATTTCATCCCCCCCAGCCGCAGGATGGGGGGGTGCCGAACGGAGTGAGGCGGGGGGGGCAGAGGATTCCAGATACACCCACGGCCGCGCTGCCCGGTCCGCCGTTTCCCAGGCATGAATCGCACCCTGCGATTTCAGCGTCAGCGCAATCACATCCAGCCCTTCCAGCAGCATCAGCTTCGGCTCGGGATCAATTCCAAAGCCCACCCCGTTCACCGTCTGCGCCGCCAGATCAATGTGCACGGTGGCCCAGGCAAGGTCAGCCGCTGGCAGTTCCACCGGCAGCAGGCCGTTCCTCAGGCAATTGGCCTTGAAGATCGGCGCGAAGCTGGGCGCGATCACGGCACGGATGCCCCATTCGGCCAGCGCCCACACCGCATGTTCGCGGCTGGAGCCGCAGCCGAAATTCTCCCCGCCCAGCAGGATCTGCGCGCCCTTGCCGCGCGCATCATTGAGCACAAACGCCGGATCGGGCCGCCGCGCATCCACATCCAGATAGCGCCACGGCGCAAACAGCCCATCGGCCAGCCCGGTGCGCCCGGTGGAGCGCATTTCCCGGCTGGGGATGATGGCATCGGTGTCGACATTGTCGCGCAGCAGCGGGATGGCCACAGAAGTGAGGCTGGTGAAGGGCGTCATGCCAACACCCTCGGATCGGCGATCACCCCGGCCAGCGCGCTGGCCACCACGGTTTCAGGGGATGCGATGTGGGTGCGGATGCCGGGGCCCTGCCGGCCTTCGAAATTGCGGTTGGTGCTGCTGATCGTGCGGCTGCCAGGCGGGAAGCCTTCGCCGCCGGCATAGAAGCACAGCGAACAGCCGCTTTCCCGCCATTCAAAGCCGGCGGCCTGGAACAGATGGTGCAGCCCTTCGGCCTCCGCCGCGCGCTTCACCGCGCTGCTGCCGGGCACCACCATGGCTTTCTTGATGCCGGGCGCGATGCGGCGGCCGTTCAGCAGGGCGGCGGCGCGGCGCAGATCGGAAAGCCGGCTGTTGGTGCAACTGCCGATGAAGGCAACATCGATGGGCGTGCCGGCAATGGCCTGGCCGGGGGCAAGCCCGATATAGTCATGTGCGCGCGCCGGGCCGTGGGGCAGGGCGGCATCAATGGCGATGGCATGCTCCGGGCTGGTGCCCCAGCTCACCATCGGGGCGATGCCGCCGGCATCCAGCGCCAGTTCGGCATCAAAGCCGGCATCATCATCGCTGTGCAGCGATTGCCAATAAGCGGAATCAAAGGCTTGCGGCGCATATCTGCGACCGGCCAGAAAGGCGAAGGCGGCTTCATCGGGCGCGATGATGCCGGTGAAGGCGGCAAATTCGGTGGCCATGTTGCACAGGGTCATCCGTGCCTCCATGTCCATCGCGGTCACGGCGCGGCCGGCATATTCCACGGCATGGCCGGCGCCACCGCCAGCGCCAAAGCGGGCCAACAGCGCCAATGCCACATCCTTGGCCGTCACCCCCGCTGCCAACTGCCCATCCAGCCGGATGCGCATGGTCTTGGGCCGGGTGAGGCGCAATGTGCCCGTCACCATGGCATGTTCGGCCTCGCTGCTGCCAATGCCCCAGGCCAGCGCGCCGAACGCGCCCTGGGTGCAGGTGTGACTGTCGGGCGCGACCAGCGTGCAGCCGGGCAGCACGATGCCCAGCTCCGGCGAAATCACGTGCACGATGCCCTGATCGCGATCGGTCACATCAAAGATGGTCAGCCCGGCGGCGCGGGCGGCGTCGCGGGTTTCGCTGATGAAACCCTGGCCACCGGGCATCAGCGTCTGGTCGCTGCGGCCCGGGCTTGTATCGACAATATGATCCATGCCCACGAACACCCGGGCCGGATCACGCACCGGCCGGCCCGCGGCGGCCATGGATTTCAGCGCCGAAGCGCCGGTGCGTTCGTGCAGAAAGATGCGATCAATGGCGATCAGATCGGCCCCGCCCGGCGTGGTGGCCGCACGGTGGGTGGCCCAGATTTTCTCAACCAGATTGGCCATCGGCGCTTCCATAGGCGGCCTGATAGGCGCGCGCGCTGCGGGCCTGCAACAAGGCCAGATGTTTGGCCGCCAGCCGGTCAGGCGTGATCGCGGCGCTGTCAAACGCGGTGGCGGTGGCCGCACTGGGCGAATGCCAGGGCCGGAAGAAACAATCGGCGCGCACGACGCTCCACGCCCGGGTGAGGTGGCTGCCAAAGCGATCGGGCGTCAGAACAGGGAACAGGCTGCCCGCATCGCCGTGTGTGACAGGTTCAAGGTTCAGGCTGGCAAAGCCGCGCTGCTGCTGCACGGCGGCAAACACCGCATCCCAGGCGGCGCGGTTGCTGGGGGCGGGGCCGGCCCAATCATCGGACAGGCCATGGCCGGGCGGATCGATGCCAGCGCCGGCAAATAGGCTGATGGCGCGGCCGGGGGCGGGGATGGTGGCGGTGTCGCCCGGCCGCCCGCGCCAGTGCACCAGCCCATCAAATTCATCGGTGACGACATGGGCAAAGCCCGCGTCGGGCGTTTCGCGTGGTGTGACTGGCGCCACCTGTGGCAAGGCCAACAGCCAATCCAGACTGGCCTGATGATGATCGGCGGGCGTTGCAACCTTTCGCGCCTGCCAGCCGGCGGGCAGGGGGCCCAGCCGATCAATATGGGCCTGCAACGGATCGCCGGCATAGGCCGTGATCAGCACGGGCGGCACATCCACATCGGCCGCCGGAATATCCCGCGGCGCACGCAGCACCGCGCCATAACCGGCGCGATAGGCATCGCCAGCCTCCAGCATCTCGCGCACCGCCTGATCCACGCGCGCCACATCGGCGTGGGCGCCGGGCAGGCGGGCTTCATCCCTTATGTCGAACCACGGAAAGAACCAGCTCTGTTCCAGCATCCGGTTCCACAGCCATGTGAGATGTTCGCCATAAGCACTTGGTTTGAAAGCCGGCAGATAGGATTCGCCAAAGACCGCCATTTCCTGTGGCGTCCAGATGGCATAGCCGCCCACCGCCATGCCGGTGAAGCGGCCGGCATGGCGTTTCAGCGCCGTGACCAGGATGATGCCGCCGCTGTGAAAGCCATAGGCCGGGCAGCGTTCCAGCCCCAGCGCGTCCATCAGGGCGACCAGCGCATCGGCGAAATCATTGATATCGGGTTCGCCGGGCAAAGGCGTGGATTGGCCAAAGCCCGGCGTATCGGGCGCGATGCAGGTGAAATGCCGGCCCCAGGCCTGCATCAGCGGCGCATATTCGCCCGACGAGCGCGGCGACTGGTGCACCATCAACAAGGGCGGGCCTTCGCCGCAGCGGCGATAATGGACACGCCGGCTGCCGCCACCGGGCAAGGACACATCGATGAAGTGGCGGGTGATCATGAAGCCCAACTTGTCCGGACAAATTGCCCTCGACAAGCATTTTCTGCTTGGCCAAGGTTGGACCCAAGGGAATCAGGAGAATGGTCATGGCGCTGAAGGGCACCCGCATGGTGAGCGACGGCAGGACCGCGCGCCAGATCTTTGACGAGGTGATGGCCAATCCGGCGCGCCGCAAGTTCGGCTTTGGCCACAAGCTGGCCATCGTCAATGTCGATTTCCAGCGCGCCTATACCGATGTCGAAGCCTTTGCGACGGCCTATGAAACCGATCCGCGCCAGATCGAACATGTCAACCATATCAGCGCCCTGGCCCGCGCGTGCGCCATGCCGGTGATCTGGACGCGCGTGGCCTACAAGGCGGATGCTGGCGATGCTGGCGTATGGGGCACGCGCACCAACACGCCAGACAGTTTGCAGAACATCAAATATGACAGCGAACGGCATGACTATGATCCGCGTGTGCAGATCGGCGCGGACGATCTGCAATACACCAAGCGCATGCCATCCGCCTTTTTCGAAACCCCGCTGGCCAGTTATCTGGTGTGGCACAAGGTGGATACGGTGGTGATCACCGGCGGGGCCACGTCGGGCTGTGTGCGCGCCACAGCGGTTGACGCGCTGTCCCACGGTTATCGCACCATCGTCCCCATCGAAACATGTGCC
>CAZHTW010000072.1:6921-14183 GCA_964535865.1 uncultured Sandarakinorhabdus sp.
AGAGCTATCACTTCGCCAATCTGACGGACTTGCAGCTGAAATATGCCGATGTGGAACCGGTTCAGACCGTGATCGACTGGCTGGAGGCGCGGTGATGCGCGCGCCTCTCAATGTTCCTCCCCAGCCGCAGGATGGGGAGGTGCCGAGTGAAACGAGGCGGAGGGGTGCGTGGGGCAAGAACCCCTCCGGCGCTTGTCGCGCCACCTCCCCATCCTTCGGCTGGGGAGGATCTGGCTGTGATTGAGAACGCGCCCGATCCCGGTCTCTATGATCCCGCGCCCGCCCGCCGCCGCTTCACCTGGCCCGGCGGCAAGACGGTGGCGGTGTGGGTGGCGCCCAACCTGGAATATTATGAGATCGACCCGCCGCCACACCCGCGCCGCAAGGCCTGGGGCCGGCCGCATCCCGATGTGGTGGGATACAGCCACCGCGATCATTCGAACCGCGTGTCGCACTGGCGCATGGCCGATGTGATGACGCGGCATGGCTTTCCCGGCTCCGTGTCGCTGTCGGTCGCGCTGTGCCAGCATCACCCGGAGGTGGTGGACGATGCCAGGGCGCGCGGCTGGGAATTCTTCAGCCACGGTATCTACAACACCCGCTATGCCTATGACATGGCAGAGGAACAGGAACGCGCCATCATCGCGGATTCGATCCGCACCGTGCGCGAGGCAACGGGGCAGACCATCCGCGGCTGGCTGGCCCCTGCGCTCACCCACACGCCGCGCACGCTGGATCTGATCGCCGAATATGGCCTGGATTACACCTGTGATCTCTATCACGATGATCAGGTGCAGCGGGTCAAGACCCGCGCCGGCAACCTCGTCTCCATCCCTTACAGCCTGGAGGTGAATGATCATTATGGCTTCTTCGTCTACAACATGTCCGGGCGCGAATACGCCGAAACGCTGATCCGCCAGTTTGAACGGTTGGCCCAGGAACCCGGCAGCGTGATGTGCATTCCGCTGCACGCCTATCTGATCGGCCAGCCGCACCGCATCGGGCCGTTTGAACAGGCGCTGAAAGCGATCGCCGGCGATGGCCGCGCCTGGATCGCCACGGCGGGCGAGATTGTCGATGCGTGGAAGGCGATGCAGCCATGAGGAGCAGCAATTTGATCCTCCCCAGCCGCAGGATGGGGAGGTGGCACGCGAAGCGTGACGGAGGGGCATTGGCGGCATCACCCCTCCGCGCTGTGCCAGGCACCTCCCGATCCTTTGGCTGGGGAGGATCTGATGTCGCTTGATCCCGCCTATCTCCACTATCCGCGCCGCCGCCACGGTTACGACCATGATCTTTATGACTGGTCCGCCCTGCACCAGCGCCCGGCGCTGCAATGGCCGAACGGCAGCGTTGCAGTGTGGATCTGCGTTTCCCTCGAATATTTCCCGATCCTGCCGACGGACAAGCCCTTCCGCGCCCCCGGCCATATGCAGACGGCCTATCCGGATTTCCGCCATTACACGGCGCGCGATTATGGCAACCGCGTCGGCGCCTGGCGCTTTCTCGACGCGCTGGCCAAGGCGGGTGCGCAGGCCAGCTTTGCCACCAACGCCGCCGTGGCCGAGCGCATGCCCGATCTTCTCGCCGCCGTGCAGGCCGGCGGGCATGAGGTGATCGCGCACAGCACCGACATGAACGGCACCATCGATGCCACCCTGCCCATTGAGGCCGAGCGCGCCCTCATCATCGACACCCGCGACCGGCTGGCCGCCTGTGGCGTGCAGCCCGATGGCTGGCTCTCCATCGCCCGCAGCCAGAGTTTCCACACCGCCGATCTGCTGGTGGAGGCCGGCTATCGTTACGCCTGCGATTGGGTGAATGATGAACTGCCCTACCGGTTCCGCAATGGCATGATCAACCTGCCGCTCAACCACGAATTGTCAGACCGGCAGATCATCACCGTGCAGCAGCAATCCGCCGACAGCTGGGCGCAGGCCCAAGAGGACGCGTTCGATTGGCTGGCCGCCGAGGCCGCCGCCACCAACGGTGCCCGCATGCTGCCCATCCACATCACGCCCTATATCATGGGCCTGCCCTATCGCATTGCCGCGTTCGAACGGCTGCTGGCCCGGCTGGCAGCGCGGGCCGAATGCTGGTTTGCGCCGGGCGGCGCCATCGTCGATGCCTTCGTGGCACAGGAGGCCAAATGAAGGTCCGCAATCCCCGCACCGGTGAATTTGATCACGCGATCACGCCGGCCAGCGCTGCCGACATCACGGCCACCGCCGCCCGCCTGCGCGCCAACCAGCCGGCCTGGGCGGCGCTGGGGCCAGCAGGCCGCGCCGAGGTGCTGGAACGCTTTGCCCAGGCCATCGAACGCCACAGCGCCGCCATCATCGCCGCGCTGGCGACCGACACCGGCCGCAAGGCGATTTCGTGGGTGGAGGTGGATTCCCTTGCCTCCACCTGCCGGCGCTGGGCCAGCCGGGGCCCGCAATTGATGGCCGCCATGGCCAGCGGCGAAACCCCCAGCGTGGTGCCCGGCATCATCCTGAAACCGCGCCACGTCGTCTATCCATTGTTCGGGGCGATTGCGCCGTGGAATTTCCCGGTGATCCTCTCCCACATTGATGCCATCCCGGCGCTGATGGCCGGCTGTGCCGCACTGGTGAAGCCATCGGAGGTGACGCCGCGCTTTGTCGAGCCGATGCGCGCCGCGCTGGCCGAGGTGCCGGAACTGGCCGCGGTGTTCGATTATGTGCAGGGCGGCGCCGAAACCGGCCAGGCGCTGATCGGCGCGGTGGATTATATCTGCTTCACCGGCTCCACCGCGACGGGCCGCAAGGTGGCCGAAGCCGCCGGCCGCGCGCTGATCCCGGCCAATCTGGAACTGGGCGGCAAGGATCCGATGATCGTGCTGGCCGGCGCCGATCCGGTGGCCGCCGCGCGCCTGGCCCTGCGCGCCAGCGTTGCCGCCACCGGCCAGGCCTGCCAGTCGATCGAGCGGGTCTATGTGCCGCGCGACCTCGCCGAGCCCTTCCTCGCCGAACTGGCCGCCCGCGCCGCCGAGGTGCGGCCGAACTGGCCCGATATCAATGTGGGTGAGATCGGCCCGTTCATCTTTGCCGCCCAGGCCGAAAAGGTCGCAGCGCAGATTGATGATGCCCTGGCCCACGGTGCGCGGCTGCTGGCCGGCGGCAAGCCCGAAATACTGGGCGGCGGCTGGTATATGCGCCCCACCGTGCTGGTGGACGTGACGCCCGCCATGGCGGTGATGCGCGAGGAGACGTTCGGCCCGGTCATCCCGGTGACGATCTATGATGATGTGGCCGAAGCGGTGCGGCTGGCCAACGCCAGCGATTATGGCCTGTCCGCTGCCGTGGTCGGCCCGCGCGAAGCGGCAGAAGCCGTGGCGGCGCAGCTGGAGGCCGGCGCCATCTCGATCAACGATGGCTCGCTCACCTCGATGGTGTGGGATGCCACCAACTGCTCGCAAAAGGGCAGCGGGCTGGGGCCGAGCCGGATGGGCGATGAAGGCTTCACCCGCTTTTTCCGCCACCAGGCGCTGATCATCCAGACCGGGCAGCCGATGCCGCTGACGGCTTATGCAGAGAGAGGAGCCTGATGGGCAACCGCGCCGATCTGGCCGCCGTGATGCCGGCAATGCTGCTGCATGATGGCCATTGGCAGGGCTGGTATCGCCACTTCGCCGCCGATGGCGCGTTGCTGGATGCCCACCGGGTGCGCACCTGGTGCGAATTTCCCGACGATGGCCCCTTCCATTATGTCCAGCACAACTGGCTGGAATGGGATGACGGCCGCACCGCCACCTATGAATTTGGCGGCACGCTGGTGGGGGATCGGCTGCTGTGGGAGACGGACCGCTTTGCCGGCCATGGCTGGCAGACGGCCGAAGACGTGCTGATGCTGCGGCTGGACCGGCGCGATGTGGCCGATGCCTATTATATCGAGATGATCGCGCTGGCCGCCGACCGCCGCACCCGCGCGCGCACCTGGCAATGGTTTCAGGATGGGCGGCCGTGGAAATGGACGCTGTGCAACGAGGAGCGGCCATGATTGCCGCCCTGATGCTGCTGGCGGCGGCCCCGGCGCCAGCCTGCAACGCGCCGGTGATCATGATCGTGTCCGGCCCCACGCACGACCGGGCGCGCATGCTGGCCTATGGCAAGGCGATTGCCGACAGCGGCCTGTATCAGAAATTGGGTGGCTATTATGTCAATCTCGCCTTCCCGCAGGCGATCTTCGAAGGCGATGCGCCCAAGGGCTATGTCAATCTGATCGTGCGCTTCCCGTGCATGGCCAATGCCCGCGCCTTCTGGTTCTCGCGCGAGTATCAGGAGAAGATCAAGCCGCTGCGCCAGAATCCGTCTGCCGGTGATTATATCGTCACCGTCTATCCCGAAGCCCCGCTGCGCGCCGATATGGTGGGCAAGGTGGGGGACAACGCCTATCATGCGCCCTTCAATGCCGAAGGGGTTGCGCAAGTGGAAGGAGCCAAGCCGTGAGTGTGGAACTGCAACACGGGCTGAAGCCGGAACTGACCGCCGATGAAGCCGCGCGCGGGCGCTTCGTGTCGGGCATCCGCGGCCTGATCCTCAACGATCTGGCCGCCGACATGAAGGCGGCCTATGACCGCCGCGCCGCCCCGGCCTGGACGCGCGCCCATGGCCGCCCGCCGGCCACCAGTGCAGAGGCGCACAAGGCGCTGCGCGGTGATCCGGCCTTCAACATCTATTCCGCCATGCGGGTGCAGGCCCAGAAGATGGTGTGGGCCAGCGTGGCCGACAGCGTGGAGCGCGAGGCCGGCCGGCTGGGCGCGGCGGCGCAGGCAGCGGCGGGCAAGGTGGTGCTCAACCCGGCGCTGGAGGTGCCGAAAAATGTCGGCGCCATCGAAGTGCATCTGATGCCCGGCAGCTACACGCGCGGCGGCGACAGCGTGGAGGCCGGCGCCGTCTATGATCGCGGGCTGGCGGTGTTTTCCATGGGGCTCATGGGGGCCAATCTGGATGATATCGGCCTGTCGATGGCGCGCTATATCGCCCTGCGCTATCCGGATTTTGCGCCCACGCGCATCCTCGATACCGGCACCACCATCGGCCACAACACGCTGCCGTGGAAACAGACCTATCCCGTGGCCGAGGTGATCGCCATTGATGCGGCGCCGGGCGGGCTGGTCTATGGCGCGGCGCGGGCGGCCATGCAGGGCCAGGATGTGCAGTTCGTGCAAATGTGTGCGGACCGTCTGGACTATCCCGATGCCAGCTTTGATCTGGTCTGGTCCTCCATGTTCCTGCACGAATTGTCGAAGAAACAGCGTGCTGCGGCGCTGGCGGAGGCGTATCGCGTGCTGCGCCCCGGCGGCCTGATGCTGCACATGGAATTGCCGCCCAATGCCGAGATGAGCGCCTTTGACGGCTTCTATCTGGATTGGGACTCATGGTACAACGAAGAGCCTTATTACAAGGGCTATCGCGATGAATTGCCTTTGGAAAACTGCGTGAAGGCCGGCTTTGCCGCGGCGGACTGCTTCCAGTTCGTGGTGCCATCCGTGGGCATTTATGGCGAGGATGCGATTGCCGCGATGGTGGCCAGCGATGAAGCCGAGGCGGTGGGGCAGGCCACCACCGGCCGGCTGGCGGAAGGCGTGATGTGGTTCGGGTTCGGGGCGTGGAAAAAATGAGGGGGAAGAAATGAGCGAGGTTCCGCGCCCGGATGACACGCCGCCCGGCCTTTATGACGACGCCGGCAACGCCCGCTTCTTCGCTGATCCGGCGATGGATCGCTTCGTCGCCGTGGTGATGAACATGGCCCAGGAAATGTGGGTGCAGGAAGAACGGCTGTTGGCGCTGGAGGAAGCGCGCGGCGCCGAGCCGGTGGACCGTGAGGCCAGGCTGAAGTTGTTCATCAACCGCATGTTTGCGCCCATCCGGAACGCCTGATCGTCACCCGCCGGGGAACAGCCGTCACCAGCGCCCCCAATTTGGCCACCGCAGCGCGATTTCTGGCCACCGGCCAGCCACGTTTTTCGGGCTTTTCCGGCCATCTTGCCACGACCGAATCCAACAACAGGGCCGAAATCCCGGCGGCGCTGCAAAAAACAGCAATGAAACCAGATACTTGTACCGCCGCTGTCCTACAGCCGGGCAAAATGCGATACTGTCGCCGTTCTTTGAAAATCAGCGCGGCGCGATTGTGGAGCGGTTTCACCGCATCAATTCAACCAGTTCATAGCGGTTCATCATGTAACCATCGATGCTGCCATAGACCAGGATGCAATCATCATCGGCGGTGACCCAGATATCATAATCCGGGTGGGTCTTGCCGCCCATGCCCTCGGCACTGTCATCGACAAAGCGGAAATGCCGGCAGCGGAAGGTGCCGGCCGCCACGGTCTTTTCAGCCTCGCCAACATATTCCAGCGCAATCTTCACCTCGGCGATCAATGGCGGCGTGGCACCGCGATGATCGGGGGAGGGCAGGAACACGCGCATCATCCGGCGGTGCGGGCCCCGGCTCACGTCCATCGCGCGGGACAGATAGCCGTCCCCCACCACCGGGTGGGTGCCAAAGGCATCGAAATCACCCTGCGCCGGCCGTGCTTGCGATATGCGGCCCAGGGATGGGCTTTCGCTTTCGCATTCCAGGCGGCCGGTGGCGGGATCATGGCGCATCCAGCCGCTGCCCATATAGGCATCGCCCACCGTGAGGTGCACATGCAGGTTCAGCGGCACCATGCCGGGGCCGAGGTGATAGATCACATCGCGCAGCACGGTGGGATCGGGTTCCTCGATCTCGCAGCTGGCGCGCAGGATCACGCTGCCGTCGCTGTGGTGCGTGAAGCGGAACTGCTCGCGGCCGCGCACCTGGCCTTCCATGCCGGGCTTCATGCTGGTGTAGATGATGGTGCCAGCGACGGTGCGGTGCTTCATATCACGCCTGCCTTTGCGAGCTTGTCAATCACGTCGCGCTGCATCGCCTGAAACTGCGCGCGATCGGGAACCTGGGGGCGACCGTCGCCATCCAGCATCAGATTGCCGGCTTGGAACTGCGCCGCGGCAGCCGCATAGGCCGGGGCGAACAGGCCGGGACGCTGCCGGGCCAGGCTGTTGATCATCGCCGGCCGCTGGCGCTGTGCCCGGCTGTGGGCGATGTCGATCTCGGCAAAGGCGGTGAACGTCTCGCCGCTGCTTGATTGGGCCAGCAATTTGCCCGTTGGCCCGACAATCTGGCTGTTGCCGTCCGCGCTCATCAGCGGCAGCGCCGAACCGGCTATGCCCGCCGTGTTGGCCGAAACCACC
>CAZHTW010000073.1:0-13566 GCA_964535865.1 uncultured Sandarakinorhabdus sp.
GGCGGCGCGTCATCCTCAGCATCATCGTCGGTGCTGGCGGCCTTTTCCTGCACCAGGGGCGGCCACAACAGGATGGTGCCGGCGCCATCCTTGCGGGCACTGTGCTTCTCCACGCCGCGCGCATCAAATTGCTCGGGGCCAACATGGGCGATCACCCGGTCCACCGCATCGAGGATCAGCGGCACCGACCGGAAATTCACACTGAGCGCCAATTCCTTCCACCGGTCCGGCTCGGCCTCGCACAGCTGGTGGAAATCATCCTTCTTGTCGGCATAGATCTGGGGATCGGCGCCCTGAAAGCCAAAGATCGACTGTTTGAAATCGCCCACCACAAACAGGCTGCGGAAATGGTCGCGCGTGCCCTTGCCGGCGAAAAACTCCTCCACCAGGGCGCGGATCACCTCCCACTGCAGCAGGTTGGTGTCCTGCGCTTCGTCCACCAGCACATGATCGATGCGGCTGTCGAGCTTGAAGCGCACCCAATCGGCTGCCCCTTCCCCGCCCAGCAGGCGGGCGGCGGCGGCGATCATGTCGTCATAATCAATCACCCCGGCCCGCGCCTTGGCCGCCGCCATGTCCTGCGCCAGCCGCACCGCCACGCGCAGGTGGCGGCCGGCGAAGTCCATGATCTGCCAACGCTCCTGCTCGGCGCGGATGGCCAGCAACTGTGCCTGCATTTCGGCACAAAACGGCCGCCAGCGCGGTTCATCAGCGTCAAGCGCCTTGGGAATCATGCCGGACAGCGAGCGCGGCTTGTTATCGCCGACAGTGAAGAACATCTGCCACAGCGGCTCCCAGCGGGCGGCGTGGTTGCTGGTCATCAACCAGGCCACCAGATTGCCCGCCAATTTCCGGGCATTCACTCCGTCCAGCTCGCCCAGTGCCTGCGCCAGCCGCTGCAGCCGCGCCAGTGGCAGCGCCGCGATGCCGCGCTCCAGCGCCGCGGCCGCGCTGTCACCATCGGCCAGCCCCAGCGTGCGGCGCAGCAGCGGGTCCACGCCTTCCACACGCAGGGCGGCCAGCGCCGCGCCGTGGCGGGCCAGCGCGGCCATGATCTCGTCCAGCCGGCCTTCGCCGCCATCGATGGCGATTTCCGCCACATCATCGCGAAGCCCCTGATCGCCTTCATCGGTGAGTGCGTCGGCCAGCACCCGGCGGCGCAACAAGGCGGCGGCGCGATCGTCCAGCGTCTGGAAACCCGGTGTGATGCCGGCCTCCACCGGAAAGCTGGCGATCAGCCCCTGAGCAAAGCTGTGGATGGTCTGGATGGCAAGACCCGCCGGGGTTTCCAGCACGGCGGCGAACAGTCCGCGCGCCAGCGCCATGGTCGCCGCATCCGGTGCAGCGCCAATCGCCCGCAGATCATCGGCCAAGGCCGCATCGGGGCAGCCGGCCCAATGCGCCAGCCGCGCCATCACCCGGCTCTGCATTTCGGCCGCCGCCAGCTTGGTGAAGGTGATGCACAGGATCGTCTGCGGCCGTGCCCCGGCCAGCAGCAGCCGCAGCACCCGCGCGGTGAGCACCTGGGTCTTGCCGGTGCCGGCCGATGCCGCCACCCAGGCATGCACCTGCGGATCGGCCGCGGCGGCCTGTTCGGCCAAAAGGGGATCGAGCGTCTTCATGATGGCCCGCCCCGGCGGTTGATCCATTCGCCCACGCGGGCGAGATGGTCATAATCTGTCCAGGCCCATTGCGGCCGCAGCTTGGGCAGGAACGGGTTTTCGGCCAGCAGATACTGCGCTGCCAGTTCGGCGGCGCGCGCCACCACCTTGTCCACATGGGCGGCGGCGTCTCCATCCTTGCCCAGCGGGTTGCTGATCTTGCCGGCTTCCTTGCGGGCGCCTTTCAGCTGCCAATATTCGATGCCGGCCGCCACACCGCCCGGCAGCGGTTGGCCCTGATGCACCAGCCCGCCGCGCACCGCGATGGCGAGGCCCAGCGCCAATTGGTTGGCGTCCAGATCCTGCACCCGTTTGCCGGTGGGCGGCGTGCCCGTCTTGTAATCCACCACGCGCATTTGGCCTTGTTGATCGCGGTCCACCCGGTCGATCTTGCCGTGCAGCACCACGCCGCCCGCCAGCGGCAACTGCCCCTTCACTTCGGCCCGCATCTGCCGCCAGCCGGCGGCTTCATCGTCGAGGATGCGCTCGCCGGCCCACAGCAACGCCCGGCGCATGCGCGGCACCCAGGCCGCAGCCAGACGGGGGAAGTGCCGTGCCTCGGCGTTCAGCTCTTCATTGGCAATGCGCTCCAATTGCGCCAGCGTGCCATGCTGCTCGGCAATCCAGCGTTCCAGCACCGTGTGGACCAAGGTGCCGCGCATCGCCGGCGTCGGGTCCTGATCCAGCGGATCCAGCGCCTGCAACTTCAGGATGCGCCTGGCGTGGAAGGCGAAGGGATCGGCGATCAGCGTGTCAATCTCGGTGATCGTGATGCGGCTGGGCCGCAAGGCCAGCGGCGGATTGGGGCGCGGCGGCTGCACCGGTTGCGGGCCGCCGGTGGCACCATCCAGCGCACGCGCCAGCGCCACCAGATCATCCCGGCGCGGCAGCGGGGCCTGGCCGGCCCGTTCAAAATGGGCGATCAGCCGCAGCCACAGCCGCGATGGCAGTTGCGGCCCGCTGGGATCGCGGCGGGCGCGGGTGATCAGCACGTTGGGCGCACAGGCGGCGCGCAGAAAATCCTGCGCTGCCAGCCCCTGCGCCCGCGCCGTGCCGGGCAGGCCCAGCCGGGTGCGGATGGCTGGCGCCAGCCACGGATCAGGCGCCGGGCGGCCGGGCCAGCTGGCCTCGTTCATTCCCGCCAGCACCATGAAATCCGCACGGGTCAACTGCGCTTCCACCGGGCCCAATATGGCCAGCCGCGGGTGGCCGCGGCCGGGCACCCGCACCGCCGCTCCGCCGATCAGCGCCGCCAGCAGCGCCGGGGCATCGGCCGGCGTGATGGCGCAGAAATGGCTGCCATGGCTTTCCAGATCGGCGACCAGCCCCGCCAGTTGCCGGCCATCCGGCCCGGCCCAGCCGCCATCGCCGGCCAACGCCGTGATGGCCCCGCGCAGGGCGGCCATCAGTTCGGGCAGGCTGAAATCCCGCCGTTCGCGCAAACGGTCCAGCGGCGTGAGCGCATCGGCCACCCGCTGCCACCAGTGGTGCATATCGTCGGCCTGATCCGCGGCGCGCCGCGACACCCAGTCTTCAACGGCCGCGCCCAGCGGGTCCAGCCCGGCGGGCGGGCGCACCCCGCGCAGCGCGAGATCGGCCAGCGCCACGCCCTGGCGGAACCCGGCATCATCCGGTGCCACCAGACGGCTTTTCAGCACCGCCAGCAGCCGCGCCGGAGCAAAGGCTTCGGCCAGCGCATCGGCCAGCCCCAGCGCCAGCGCGCCGGGCGGCGTGAGCGCCAGCGGCGTGCCGGCGGAACTGTCAATCTCGATGCCCCAGCGCCGGCAATGGGCGGCCACGCGGCGGGCCAGCACCGGATCGGGCGTGATCAGCGCGGCGCGGCAGCCCGGCTCCTCCAGCGCCTGACGCAGCGCCAGCGCCACCACCTGTGCCTCTTCAGCCGCCGTGGCGCATTCCGCCAGCGCCAGTCCCCCGCCGGCAGCGGCCGGCAACGGCTGGGACACGGCCGCCGCCGCCGGGGCCAGTGCCGCCAGCAAGGCCGCCGCCCGTTCCGGCGGGCCATCCAGCCGGCCAGATCCAGCCGGCCAGGCCTGCACATCGCGGCGCTCCAGCCCCAGTTCGGCCAACAGCTTGCGCAGGCCCCATTGCGGATGCCCGGCATCATCCCGGCTCGCGGGGTCGGACGGATCGGCCAGCCGCACCGCCTGCCAGCGCGCCTGGCCGGCGTCGCTCATGTCATCATCCAGGCCGGGCAGCAGCACCAGCCCATCGGGCAGCTGCAGCACGGCCCGGGCGAGGCGCACCAGCGCCGGGGTGGGATTGGCAAGGCCGGCCATCACCACCAGACCGGCCGGCGGTGCCGCCTGCCAGCGCGCCAGCGTTGCATCAATCAATGCCGCCAGCCTGGTGACGCCATCGCTGCCGCCAAGGCCGGTGCGGGCCTCCGGCCAGATCGCGATGATCAGTTCCAGATAGGCCAGGGTTTTCTGCCAATGATCGGCCAGATCCTGCCCATCGGCGGCGGCACGCAAGGCTTCGGGCGCGACCTCTTCGGCCAGCAGCGCATCCAGCACTTCGCCCAGGGCATCGCCCAGCCGCAGCCGTTCCACCGCGGTGCGCGCATCGCCCGGCAGGCGTTCGGCCAACCGGGCCAGTTCGAAGCGGCGCACCAGGGCCGGCACGGCGGCGGCCAACGGCGCCTCCCCCTCCACCAGCCGGGCAAAGCCGCCATCATCCAGATCGCCCACCGGCACCATGCGCGGCAACAACAGGCCGGCGTTGCCCTGCGCGCCCCGGGCCGGCAATTGCCGCACAAAGGCTTCGGTCAGCGCCGTGACGGCACGCCGGTTGGGCAGCAGCACCAGGGCACTGGAAAGCCGCAGCGGGTCCTGCTGGCAGCGGGCCAACAGGCCAGCGGCCAGCGCATCGGCAAAGGCCATGTGCAACGGCACGTTGTACAGCGCAGGGGTTCGGCCAAATGGCCGCGCGGCATCAGTCACGGCGAAATATTAGGCGCTTCTGACCGCAACTGCCAGAGGCAGGCCCGGCGTTATCCCCAATCAAATCGTTATCCCCAATCAAATATTGGCGCCCACTTTATTGGGCTCACTTCATTGGGCGGTGGCGATCAATGATTTGCCGGGCGTTGATAGCGGGCCAGCACGCGTTGTTCGGTGCGCACGGCATCGGCGGCGAGCGCCAGCATGGCCTGATAGGTTTCGGGCGCGATGGCCAGAAAACTGCGGCGGCCGTCGCGCTGGCAGGCCCGGCGTTCGATCAGGCCGGCCTTGGTCATGCTGCTGATCCAGCGCAGCGCCGTGGTGCTGGGCACGTCGGCAGCGATGCACAGGCTGGTGACCGAGGTTTCGCGCCGCCAGAAATGCGCCACCGACAGATCGAGCAGCATGTCCCACGCCGGCTCCCCCAGGGCGAGGCCAGGCAGATGCCGGGAACGCAGCCGGCGCATGCGGAACTGGGTTTCCAGCAGCGCGACGCTATCGGCTTCGGAAATGCCGCTGTCCACCGTTGGCGCCGATTGGCCGACCAGCCGATCAGCCAGCGCGGCAAGGCCCTGGGCCATATCGGCCACCTGACGCGCGATCGTCATGGCCGGATCAATTCCGGGCAATCCGGCTCCAGGCAATCCGGCTCCGGGCAATCCGGCTCCGGGCAGGCCGGCAAACGCCTGCAAGCTGGCCAGATCAAGGGCATGGCGACCGATGGGGAGATCGAGCACGGCCGGCATGCTGATCGGATCGTCAACCAGCCCAGGCAGGATGGCATCAGCCAGCTTCGCCTGAGGCCCGTCACGGCCAGGCATCCCGCTTGCCTGCGCCTGGCTGGATCGCGGACTGGTGGGCCGCGGACCGGTCGCCGGATCTGGCACCATTGGCGCCGGCATGAGCGGCGCTGCCGCCGAAGCCGACATCGGCCGCATCGGCCCCTCGGGGATGTTCGCTCTGGAACGCATGATCCTCACCCCGCCCACTGCCCGCTGACTGGATAGCCCCAAGCTGTAGCAGCAGTTCCAATCGGGTGAGGCATGGAGGATGATCCAATCTGGACAGTCCAAGCCGCGAAATATGTTCATTAAGGTTGGTATCAGGTGACCAGGCCGCCAGGGGCGACGGATCATCCTGTGTGCCCGGCAACACGGCCAGGCACAGGCGCACCGGCGGGCGCATCACCGGCCCGCCCGCCAGGGTCACCACATCCCAGCCCATGATTTCGGCGAGCATGGTCACCGGCTCGATCAGCGCCGGTGGCAAGCCGATCAGCGCCAGCCGCTGTTCAGGCCGCGGCGGCGGCGGCGGCGGCGGTTTGGTCTGTATCGGTTGCACGGGACGCAAACCCCTTTCGCAACCGATCAACGGCCCCTGCCCCGCCAGCTTTGGCGGCTTTCATGGTTACCCGGCGACAACCATCAGCTGCTCCAGCGCCGGCAGCGCCACCGGCAGCGTCAGCCGGTCCAGCCCGGCGCAGGCCAGGCTGTGGGCCAGGCCGGCATCGGCGGTGGACACATGCACCACGCCGGCTGCACCGTGCAGCCGCAGCCGGGCGGAGTCATGATCCGCCGCCTTCCAGCCCAGGATGTCAAACATCAGGCCGATCGCCTCGCTATCGTCGCCGGGCGGCAGGTCCAGGCACATGGTGCGCGCGGCAAGAATAGGCACCGGCAACACCGGCGCTGTGTTGTTGATGACCATTTGCGGCCCTCCTCTCCAGAGCTGGGAGTCGTTCTACTCTTCCCTAACGAAAGGTAAACGCTCAACTCCGTCCATAACGGAGCTTCCTGCCATTTGCGCCAGCGCCACCGCCAAGCCTTCTCGACAGGGGCGCACCGGCGTGCTTGCATGGTGGCACAGCATAGGGAGAGGAATGATCATGTTCAGCCACATCATGGTGGGCGCCAACGACACCGCCGCCTCAAAGGCGTTTTATGATGCCACGTTCGCAGCCATGGGCATCGCGCCCGGCTTTGCCGACGACAAGGGCCGGGTGTTCTGGATGACGCCCGCCGGCATCTTTGCCATCACCACGCCGATCGATGGCCAGCCCGCCACCTGTGGCAATGGCAGCACCATCGGCTTTGCCATGACGGGCCCCGAAATGGCCGATGCCTGGCATGCTGCCGGCGTCGCCAATGGCGGCACCAGCTGTGAAGATCCGCCCGGCGTGCGCGCCGGCGCGATGGGTGCGCTGTATCTGGCCTATCTGCGCGATCCGGCCGGCAACAAGCTGTGCGCCCTGTATCGGATGCCGGCCTGATGCGCGCGCTGGTTGTGGCGCTGGCTTTGACTGGGGCGCTGGCCATTGCCGCGCCGGCTGCGGCCCAGCTGGTGCAGGACAAACCCGCGATCACGCTTGCAGCAGCGCGCATCATCACCGATGCCGCCCAGACCGAGGCGGAAAAGCGCGGCCTGAAGGTGACGATTGCCGTGGTTGACCCAGCGGGCGTGCCCATCGCCTTGCGCCGCATGGACGATGCCCCGGCACCCGGGCCCGACATCGCCACCGGCAAGGCGCAGACGTCGGCGCGGTTCGGCAGCCCCACCGCCGTGTATGAGCAGCGGCTGCAGAAGGAAGGCCAGCTGCGCTATCTCACCTTCCCGGGTGCGATGGTGGCATCGGAAGGCGGCATTCCGATCAAGGTCAATGGCCGCACGGTGGGCGCTGTTGGCGTTTCGGGCGGCACGTCGCAGGAAGATGGCCTGATCGCTGCGGCTGGCGTTGCCGCGCTGGAAGCGGCCATGGCAGCGAAGCGATAGGCAAGGCGGACCGGGCACCGGGGCCTTCCCCGGTGTTCCCCGGTCTTCCCATGCCTTGGCCTCTTGCCGCTGCCCCCACCGCCGCGCTATGAGGCACGCACAACAAGTTCAGGAGAGACTGCCATACCACCGCCCCCACGCCGCTTCATGAGCACGCCGGCCCCGATGACCGGTCCGCTGTATGATGAATTCATCAAGTCCCCCAAAGTCCGTGTGATTGATCAGGATGGGGAAAATCTGGGCGTTCTCTACACGCGTGAAGCGATGGCGATGGCGCAGGAAGCCGGCTTGAATCTGGTGGAAGTCTCTCCCGGCGCGGATCCGCCCGTGTGCAAGATCCTTGATATCGGCAAGTTCAAATACGAAACCCAGAAAAAGGCCGCCGCCGCGCGCAAGAATCAGAAGACGCAGGAGATCAAGGAGATCAAGATGCGTCCCAACATCGACGAGCATGATTACAACACCAAGATGAAGGCCATCCATCGCTTCCTGGAAGAAGGCGACAAGGTGAAGCTCACCCTGCGTTTCCGTGGCCGCGAACTCAGCCACGGCGAACTCGGCCTGCGGCTGCTGGAGCGCGTGCGCGATGAAACCGCGGAAGTCGCCAAGGTGGAACAATTGCCCCGGCTGGAAGGCCGCCAGATGCTGATGGTGATCGCGCCCAAATAAGGGACTGGGAAGAACCCACCCCCGACCCCTCCCGCTTGCGGGAGGGGTGCAAGTCGCTATTGTCTCCCCTCCCGCTTGCGGGAGGGGCTGGGGGTGGGAAGTTCCGCCCCGATTGCCTTTCCCGCCCTGCACGGTTAACCCGCGCGCATGTCATTCTTCGCTCCACCGCTCGAAGGCTCAAAGCCTGATCAATATGCCCAGCTGAACCAGCAGCTTGGCCTCCTGATTGGTGATGAGCGCGACTTTGTCGCCAACATGGCCAATATGGCGGCGCTGATCTTCCACCAGCTGCCTGATCTCAACTGGGCTGGTTTCTATCTGATGCGCGATGGCGAACTGGTGCTGGGGCCGTTCCAGGGCAAGCCGGCCTGCATCCGCATCCCGCTGGGCCGCGGCGTGTGCGGCACGGCGGCGGCCACCCGCGCCACCCAGCTGGTGCCTGATGTGCACGCCTTCCCCGGCCATATCGCCTGCGATGCCGACAGCCGCTCCGAAATCGTCGTGCCGCTGGTGGCTGATGGCCAGGTGATCGGCGTGTTGGATCTCGACAGCCCGAAACCCGGCCGCTTCGATGAAGACGACCGGGCCGGGCTGGAAGCGGCAGCGGGGCTCTTGCTGGCCGCCAGCCTGCTGGTCTGAAGCCGGCGGCTGCCGGCGCTCAGATCATTTCTTGAACAGGAATATCTCCTGACGGGTGTTGGCCATGGCGGCATCAATGCCCTTCAGGGCCTGGGCGCGCTGTTCGGCTGACAGCCCCGGCGAGGCTTCGATGGCGGCGCGGGCGGACGCCATGGCTTCACGCTGCTTCTTTTGCAGTTCCATGCCGCAGGTGGCCAGTTGCGCCATATCGGCATTGGCCGGCAACTTGATGCCTTCCTTTTCGCAGCGGGCGCGCATGTCGGCCTGCATCGCGGCGATCTGGGCTTCGGCGGTCTCACCCGCCAGCTTGGCCACCCGTCCGGCCGCCCCGGCGGCTTCGATGCGGCGCACCATCACCATCTTGCGGCCATCGGCGGTGGTGGTCACCTGCACATCGGGATTGCCAGCGCCGCTGCCCGGCATCGGCGGCATCGGCGGCATCGGCGGCATGCCATCGGCGCCAAACATCATCACATGGGCCGCGCCGTCGCCGCCGGCGACATTGTCAGTCACCATCTTGCCATCCTTCATGATGATGGTGCGCACCACGGTCTTCTCGCCCTTTTTGCCCTTCTCGCCCTTGGCGTCGGCCTTGTGGGTGAAGATCATCACGCGCGGTGCTTCGGGCGCGGCTGGCGGGGCGGGTGGCGCTGCGGGGGCCGCAGCGGCTGGCGGGGCCGGCTGCGCGGGCGGCGTGGGCTGGGCACCCGAAGCCGTGGCAATCAGGCCGCCGGCGGCCAGCCCTGCAACACTCAAGCCCCCGATCAGACGGCGGGACAGGCCGAACTTGCGATCCTTCATCATGGCGATACGTTCCTTCAGTTGGCGTTTGTGGTTCATGGCACAGGCCGCGATGGGGGTGGCGACACAGGCTGATTTCAGCAGGGCACCGGCATAGGCGGCGCGGGTTTCGCCATCGCTGCCGGCCAGCACGCTGGCATCGCAGGCGAGTTCCTGATCCGACCGGAAGGCGGCCCAGGCGGCATGGGCGATCGGGTTCCACCAGTGGGCAGCCAGCACCACCAAACCGGCCAGATTGGCGAGCAGATCAAGCCGGTCATGATGGGCGGCCTCGTGCAGCAATGCCAGGCGGCGTTCGGTCGGCGAATAGCGCGCCATGAAGTCCGCCGGCAACAGCACACGCCGCCGGAAGATGCCGGCCGCCATCGGGCCAGGCACATGGGAGGACATGATCACCTCCACCCCGTCCAACCGGCTGAGCAGTTCGCCTTCGCGCACCGCCTTGCCGATGAAGCGGGCATGGCGGCCCCATTGCACGGCCAGGAACGCCGCCGCGCCCGCCGCCCACAGTGCGACCAACAGCGCCGGCCAATCGGCCACCAGGCCCGGCTCAGCCACCGGCACCAGCGGCTGGGTATATAGCGCTGCATTGGCGGGCGGCATCAGCGCCACCGCAAGATCGCCGTTGGGCGTGGCACCGGAGACCGGCTGATAGAGCGACTGCCAGCCGGGGATCGCCGGCAGGGCCATGCGCACCGCCGGCAGCGCCCACAGCGCATAGGCCATGTGCGCACCCCACAGCCGCGCCACCGTGCGGCGCACCGCCAGCACCAGCAGCATCAACAGGCTGGCGCCGATCAGCGCCTCCACCAGCCATTCAGCTGTCAGCATCATTGCTTCAACTCCCGGATCAGGGCTTCCAGTTCGGCGATATCAGCGGCCGACAATTCACCGCGTTCGGCCAGGTGCGCCACCAGCGGCGTGGCGCGACCGCCGAACAGACGATCGACCAGCCGGCGCGATTCGCCTGCCGCCACCGCAGCGCGATCCACGCAGGGCGCATAGAGATAACGGCGGCCATCTTCCGTGGTGGCCAGCGCGCCCTTGGCCGCCAGACGGGACAGCAAGGTTTTCACCGTGGGCAGGCCCCAGCCGGTATCGGCCAGCCGCGCCGCCACATCCTGCGCAGTGAGCGGGCTGGTGTGCCACAGCACCTCCATCACCTGCCATTCGGCTTCACTGATCCGCTCGCTCATCCCGGCCTTCCGATTCGGCTACATCTGTAATCGTGATATCGACTACGCCTGTAATCGTCAAGCGCTGTATTGGCAAGTTGACACAGCCATCCGCCATGCCGGCGACACGATGATCCGCCGCGCTGACGATCAGTGCGGTTTGGGCAAAGCAACGATTGGGGAAAATGGTGGACGCGGCAGGGATTGAACCTGCGACCCCTGCGATGTCAACACAGTGCTCTACCACTGAGCTACGCGTCCACGAGAAACGGCCTGTTAGTGGCAGTTGCCGGGATTGGCAAGTCCCGTTCAGTGCCATGGCCTGCGTCAAACGCAGCTTTGCGTTGGTCACGGCTTGGCGATAGCAGGAGCGATGGCTTTGCGTGCATCCACCCCGCCGCCGTGGCGGCTGACGGGCGAGATTGATGGGCGCTGGCCGCTGTTCATCACCTCGCCGCACAGCGGCCGCCATTATCCGGCTGCCTTCCTGGCGGCGACACGGTTGAGCCTGGCCGAACTGCGCCGCGCCGAGGATGCCTTGGTGGATGGGCTGCTGGACGGCATTGCCGGCGTGCCGGTGCTGGCAGCCAGCCATGCCCGCAGCTGGCTGGACCTGAACCGCGCCGCCGATGAACTGGATCCCGGCATGTTCGACGGCGCCCTGCCCTGGCCGTGCGACGCCAGCCCACGCGTCGCGGCCGGGTTGGGCGTGATCCCGCGGTTGGCGGCGCAGGGCCATGAAATCTATGCCCGCCGCCTGCCGGCCAGCGAGGCAGTGGCCCGCATCGCCAGCCATCACCGCCCCTGGCACGCGCTGGTGACGGCGCAGATGGCGGCGGCGCAGCAGGCTCATGGCGCGGCGCTGCTGATCGACGTTCATTCCATGCCGCCGCCCGCCGGCCCGCGTCCGCCGCAGATCGTGCTGGGCGATTGCCATGGCCGCAGCGCCCATCCGGCCATCGTGGCAATGATGGAGGATCATTTCCGCCGCGCCGGCTGGCGGGTGGCGCGCAACCAGCCTTATGCCGGTGGCTATACCACCCATCATCACGGCCGGCCGGCCAGCGGCATCCACGCCGTGCAGATTGAAATCTGCCGCAGCCTGTATCTGGATCAGCAGCGCCTGATCCTCACCAATGGCGCGGCGCCCGTGCGATCGGCGCTCACCATGCTGGTGCAGATGCTGGTGGCGGCGTGGCCGCAGCTGTTGGGCCAGATGGCATGGCCGGCTGCTGCCGAATAGGGCGGGCATAACGGCCACGAAAAGGCCGCGCCGGCAGGGGGAGGCCGGCGCGGCCAGGGTCTGGGCGACAGCCCATCGGGGGGTGGCAGGCATGTGCCACCGGCAGCGGCACCAGAGGGGGGAAGGCGCGGCTGCCGTATCAGCGATATGGGTGTGCCCCTGCGGCTTTCAAGATCACCCAGCGCGGTTTTTGCTGATCAGAACGACAGGCGCACCGACACCCGGATATCGCGCCCGAACAGCGGCGCCACATCCTTCAGGAAGCTGGCGTGGCGGCGGGCTTCGACATCGAAGATATTGTTGGCCTGCAGCATCACCGTGGTCGCCGTTTCGGTGCCGAACGGCTTCCACGACAGGCTGGCATTGACCAGGCTGAAGCCGGCCGTGGTGGTTTCAAAGCTGGCGGTGCGATCCTTGGCGGTGACATGTTCGATTTCCACCCGGCCGCCCACCGCGCCGCCAATGGCTTCGACGCCGCCGATCACGCGCAGCGGCGGCACGCGCGGCACGGCGCCGCCACCGTTCAGGATGGTGGCGCGGGTATAATCCAGCAGGCCGGTGACATTGAAGCGTGTGCGGCCCAACTGTCCCAGCTTGGCGCTGGCTTCCACTTCGACGCCCCAGAAATTGGCATTGGCCTGATTATACTGGAACACCGGCAGTTCATCGTCCTCGGCGCCGGTGGGATTGAGGAAGATATAATTGTTGAAATGGTTGAAGAAACCGGAGACTTCCAGCCGCCAATCGGCCCCGCTGCCGCGCAAAGCGGCTTCAACGCCCAATTGGCGTTCCTTGGTAAAATTGGCGTTGCCGATTTCAAACGCCCGGGTCGCGGCATGGGCGCCATTGGCAAACAATTCCTCGGCCGCCGGGGCGCGTTCGGTGCGGGCACCGCTCAGTGCGAAGCGGAAGCCACCGCCAACATCAACCGAACCACCGGCCGACAGGGACAGCGCGTTGAAACTGCGTTCACGGCCAATTTGCGCCGATTGCACATTGGCATGTTCAAAGCGCGCGCCGCCTTCCAGCCGCACGGCACCCAGATCAAATTCCTGCAGGGTGAAAATGCCGAACTGGCGGGTTTCATTGGCCGGGATATAGGCTTCCTCGCCCACGGCGCGGAAGTTGCGGCTGAAATATTGCACGCCGCTGGCCCCCTGCCAGCCATCGACATTGTCCTGCACCAGTTCCAGCCGGGCTTCCCAGCTCTTGTTGAAGAAGCTGGTGCCGATGGCGCCATCGGATTCGATTTCGTCGTGGCGGTAATCGGCCCAGCCGGCGCGCAGCTTCACTTCCTTGAAGGCACCGGCCAGCGGCACCGCACCGCGCACATCAACGCGGGTCTGGCGCATGTCGAGCGTGATGTCTTCGTGGGCATGCTCTTCCTCGCCTTCATGCTCCTCATGCTCTTCCTCGTGGCCCAGCTCCAGGCCGTTGGGGATGCCATAGCGATTTTGCAGATGGCTCACCGCCACACCGAAATTCGCGCCGTCGGCCCCGATCCAGCTGATGCTGCCGCCCACATCCCAGGTGCGGGCCGCGGTGTTCTCCAGCCGGCCGCGCTTCTGCGCCTCTTCGGCCACTTCGCCGCCCTCTTCGGCGGCTTCCTCGCGCAGACCTCGGTGAACCTCACACCTTGCGGTCGAACA
>CAZHTW010000074.1:0-13370 GCA_964535865.1 uncultured Sandarakinorhabdus sp.
ATCGGGCAAGGTGAATCCATATCGGCTCCTTTAGTATCATTTTGATAGTGACTCGATATCGTTTGCATAGTATCACACTATCGAATCGATATCCACAATCGATTCAGAGGACGATTGAAACCATGTGGCGGCCTTCGCTGTCACGACGAGCCCGTTCGTCCCGGGACAATGGAGTAGCCAAGATGACCCTTTCACGCAGAACCATCGTCGCGTCAGGCGCCGGAGGCGCGGTAGCCCTCGCGCTGTCCGGCCAGGCCACAAGCGCGATCGCCGCAAGCGGCCGCCAGGCTGCAGACTATGCCAACGCCCCGACCGCCTATCTGGACATTGGCGGCCGCAGGCTTTCCTACCGCCGTGTCGGCACCGGAAAGCACCTTGTGCTGTTCAACCGCTTTCGCGGCACGCTCGACACATGGGATCCCCTGTTTATCAACAGCCTCGCCGGCGAGGGCTTCGAGGTGATCACCTTCGACTATTCCGGCCTCGGCCTTTCCACCGGCCCGAAAAGCTATGATCCACCGGCCCTTGTGAAGGACGCGCGCGAGCTGATCCTCGGGCTGGGCCTGAAGAATGTCGCAATCGGTGGCTGGTCGCTGGGCGGCATTGTCGCGCAGATCTATCTCGCGATGTTCGGTGCCGAGGTCAGCCATGTCGTCCTGATCGGCACCACGCCTCCGGGCACGCTGGTGAAGCCCGCCGAGCAGCTGTTCTATGACACGGCGGCCAAGCCGGGTGTCGATCTTGACCAGTTCACGACGGTCTTCTTCGAGCCGGCAGACGAAGGAAGCCGCATGGCTTCGGCCCGCTCTTTCAAGCGGATCTTTGCGCGCACCAGCAATCGTAGCCCCGATGTCGACGCGGCCTGGGCGATCGCGCAGATTGGCATGACCCCGCGCAATCCGGCCTTCCCGGTCGACGATATCCTGCTTGTTCTGAAGAACACCAAGGTGCCGATCCTGCATCTTGGCGGCGATCATGACATCATCTTCCCGGTGGAGAACTGGTATGCGCTCAACGGCCAGTTGCCGACCATGCATCTGGTCACCTACCCGCGCGCCGGGCATGGGCCGCAGCATCAATATCCGGAAGCGGCGGCGCGTCAGATTGCAGCTTTCTTGAAAGCCACGCCAATTGCCTGAACCAGGACTGGTGTGACCGTAAACTTGCGATCAGGCCAGCCATGGCCGGCTGGGCAAGCCGCGTGATGCGGGCGTGCTTCAAAAAAGCACGCCCGCAAATCGGGTTGCGAAGCGTCTCAATGCAGCTCGGCGACCACGTTCGCTTCTGGTTCGATGTCATGCAGCCCAGAGAGGCACGTCCAGGACCGGGTTGGGAGCGGAACTTTGACGACACGTAAGCGAAGGCAACCAGCAGAGCCGTTGCAACCACGCTGGAAGTGTCGCTTTCGCAGCCAAACCAAAACAACGATGGAAAAAGGCCGCGCGTACGGTCTCCGGCCATCAAGTCTGGCGGCCATGCATAATTGCGATTTGCTGGTGCCACGAACATGACTCGAACTTTGTGCTTCAGTTCGGCGATCATTTGTTATTTCGTGATCGCGGTGGATAACATGTGGAAAACTTAGTCAGAATCGCCGGAAAGCTGGCAGTGTACCGTGATGGAAAAGGCGATGCGGAACCGTTGCCGGCCCGCATCTGAAATTACCGATTTTCCTTTTATCTCAACCACTTAGGAGTGGCTGGTGCGCCCAGCAGGACTCGAACCTGCGACCCCGAGCTTAGAAGGCACGTGCTCTATCCGGCTGAGCTATGGGCGCGTTGGGTGTGCAATGCCTGCTGGCATCGCGGAAATCCAGCCCTATGCGTCGTCCAAATCGTGGTAGGGGATCACGTCATTGTCAGTGGCGATCCACAGATTGGCCTGCACGGCCTCGGTTTGGGCAGCGGCAACGGCGAGGGCTTCGGTCAGCGGACCGTAAAACAGCGTCTCGGCCAGCGGATCGCTGGCATCAAGATGATAGAGCCTGACCGTCGCGCTGGCGAAGGTGGAGCGCATCAGCGGAAATTGTCGGAATAGGCCTGAAGCTTGAGCACGCGCGGGCCGAGCGGCACGATGTCCACCACCAGGCCGTTGCGCTCGGCATAAGCCAGCGCGGACTGTTGATCGGGGAAACGCAGCTGGATCTGGCCGGCGGTGAAACCAGAACCGGCCCAGCCAGTGAGCGGATCCGCGCGCAGGCGATCATCCCGTTCAAACTCCAGCAGCCAATCGCCGGTGCGGGCGTGGCCTGATTGCAGGGCGTGCTTGGGGCGCTGATAAAGCCGGGCGTGCATGCATCCTCATTGCCGCGACAGGCCGCCGCAGGCAAGGGATTTGCGCGCGCAAAGGCAAAGGAGAGGCCATATGATTCTGATCACCGGTACCATCAGGCTGCCTGCCAACCGTGTGGCGGATGCACTGCCGGCGATGCGGGCGATGATGGCGGCCAGCCGGGCGGAAGTGGGATGCCTGCATTATGTTTATGCCCACGACCTAGACGATCAGGGCCTGATCCATGTGTCCGAGCGGTGGACGGATCGCGCGGCGCTGGCGGCCCATTTCGCGTCAGCCCATCTGGCGCAGTGGCGGGCACAATTTGCTGCCCTTGGTATCCATGATCGCGATCTGAAGCTGATCGAAGGCGACGAGGAGCCGATCTGAGGCCTGTCTCAATAGGCCCGGTGAATCGCGAACTCGACCGTCTCGGTGAGTGCGTCGCGCGCCGGGCTCTTGGCAAAGCTGCCCAGCACATCGATGGCGCGCTGGCCATAATGGCGGGCGCGGGCCATCGTGTCGGCCACGGCATTGGTGCTGCGCAGCAGTTCGCCGGCACGCACCAGTTCAGCGTCACCATTGGCGCGGCCAGTCATGGCGCGGCGCCAGAATTCGCGATCATCCTCGTTGCCACGGGCATAGGCGAGGATCACCGGCAGGGTGATCTTGCCGTCGCGGAAATCATCGCCGGCATTCTTGCCCATGGTTTCGGCATCGGACACATAATCGATGGCGTCATCCACCAGCTGGAAGGCAATGCCCAGATAACGGCCATAGCTGGCAAGCGCGGCTTCGGCCTGGTCATCGCGTTCGGCCACCACGGCGGAAATCTGGCAAGCGGCAGCGAACAGCGCAGCGGTCTTGGCGCTGATGATTTCCAGATAACGGTCTTCGGTGGTGGAGACATCGCGCTGCGCCGTCAGCTGCGCCACCTCGCCCTCCGCAATCACCGCCGACGCGCGCGACAGGATTTTCAGCACCCGCAAGCTGCCGTCTTCAACCATCAGCTCAAAGGCGCGGCTGAACAGGAAATCCCCCACCAGCACGCTGGCCGGATTGCCATACAGGGCGTTGGCCGTGGCCTTGCCGCGCCGCAGGCCCGATGCATCCACCACATCATCATGCAGCAGGGTGGCGGTGTGGATGAACTCCACCGCCGCGGCCAGTTTGTGATGGCGCGCACCTTCATAGCCGAGCAGGCTGGCGCAGCCCAGCGTGAGCATCGGCCGCAGCCGCTTGCCGCCGCCGGCAATCAGGTGGCCGGCCAATTCGGGGATCAGCGCGACCGGCGATTGCATGCGATCAAGGATCACATGATTCACCGCGTTCAAACTGATCGCCGTGAGATTCATCAGCGCCATGATCGACGGTTCGCGCCCGGGGCGCAGGGGATGCACGGTTGCAGTCACGACGCCTCCATTACCGCAGTTGCGGGCCTGTGCAAGCATGGCCTTGCTCACCGCGCGACTGTGCCGCAAAGCTGCGGCTGCAAACGTGCCAAACCGGGGGCAGCAAACATGACCGATGCCAGACTGAAAGCCTATCGCGAGAGCATCGACAATATCGATGCGGCCCTGGTGTTCATGCTGGCCGAACGCTTCAAAATCACCCAGGCCGTGGGCCAATACAAGGCCGAGACCGGTCTGCCGCCGGCCGATCCGGGGCGAGAGGCCGAACAGATTGCCCGGCTGCGCGCGCTGGCGGCCAGTGCCAATCTCGATCCCGAATTCTCCGAGAAATTCCTGCGCTTCATCATTGATGAAGTGATCCGCCACCATCGCGCTGCCCAAGGCTGATTGGGGTTAACTATTTGCCATTTGCCAAGGCCACAATTTGAAGCAAAAATGGACAGGACAAGTTCTCACTGAAAATCGGGGGGTTCCAATGCGCTTGTCTGCCCAGATCGTAATGGCTGCCTGCGGCCTGTTCGGATTGCCAACGTCGGCTTTGGCCGGCGGGCCCTTGTTTACCACCGGTCAAAGCCTGATGTTCAACAGCGGGCTGAACAGCACCACCGGCGGCTTTCAGTTCTACAACAGCTACGGCGCCTATTCGAATGTGGCGGACAATGGCAGCCGTGTTGATCTGACGGTTGGACCGGCGATCGGTGGCTTTATCGAGGCCAAAGGCACTGGCAACACCGAATCCGATGCAAGTGGCAATATCCAGTATAATTTCCGGGTGGATGGCACCGGACCCCTTAACGCATTCGGCATGGTGGAAATGCGGGTGACAACCAAAGGCATCACCAGCACCACCGGCTTTTATCAGGCAAATGCCGGCATTTCACTAACGCCCGATCCGCTGCATTCATTCGATTTCTTTTTGCCGATCGCCTTCAACTTTTTCTCGACGTCCTGTTCCGGTTCCACATACAACTGCCCATCGGGCCTTTCCGGTCCTGGCGGCTGGGATGTGACCGACTTCGTCTTCCATATGTTCCCCAACCGGGATTACACACTCACGATGAGCGCCGCGGTGCGGCAGCGCCAGCCGGATTACAACAGCATCAGCGTTGGCGGCCCAGGCACGCTGCGCGACGGCACCGGCTATGCTTATGTCGATCCGTTCATTCAGGTGGCTCCCGGGGTTACGGGCTTCACCATCAACAGCAACGGCCCGCCGATGACCCTGGCCGGGGTACCAGAACCATCAAGCTGGGCCATGCTGATTGCCGGCTTTGGTCTGATCGGGGCTGCGGCCCGCCGCCGCCGTACTATGCCGCGCGCGGCAGGCTGAGCGTTACGAGCAAGCCGCCCAGATCCTCTGATTCGGCCAACGTCACGTCGCCGCCGTAAAGCTCCGCCACTTCGCGCGTGATGGCCAGGCCCAGGCCGGTGCCGGGCTTGTCGGTGTCCAGCCGTTCACCGCGCTGGAACAGGCGGGTGCGTTCGGCCTCCGGGATCCCGCCGCCATCGTCCTCCACCATGATGCGCACCAAAGTCTGGCTGGCCTCGATGGTGACAAAGCCGCGCCCGCCGCCATGGATGGCAGCATTCTCGATCAGATTGCCCAGCATCTCTTCCAGATCCTGACGCTCACCGCGAAAGGCGACGGCGCGGTCGCCGGCCAGATCGATGATCACCCGGCCCTGATGAATGCGCTCCACCGTGCGCACGATCGCTTCCACCACGGGCCAAACCGGGGTGCGCGCCGTGCTGGCTGCCCGGCGCCCGGCGGCGCGGGCACGGGCCAATTGGTGATCAACATGGCGGCGCATCACCTGCACCTGGGCTTCGATGGCCCGCGCCAGCGGATCGTCCCGGCCTTGCGCTTCGCCGACCAGCACGCTCATCGGGGTCTTGAGCGCATGGGCCAGATTTCCGGCATGGCGGCGCGCGGCTTCGGCCTGGGCCTCGCCATGGGCCAGCAGTTCGTTGATTTCGATCACCAGCGGCGCCACCTCCACCGGAAAGCGCGCCTGCACCCGCTGCGCCCGGCCCGATCGGATCGCGGCAATCGCATCGGAAACGCGGCGCAACGGCGCCAGGCCATAGGTGGATTGCAGCGCCGCCATGCCAATCAGGCCCAGCCCCAAAACGGTGAGTGACCAGAACAGGATGGACCGCGTGCGGGCCAGCTGGCGTTCCAGATCCAGGCTGGACTGCGCCACCTGGAAATAGAAACTCGCCGGCGCGCCCGGCAAGCGCACGCTGCGGCCCATGATGCGCAGCGGTTCCCCTGCAAACACACTGGAATCATACCGGCACGGCTGCCGGCAATCAGCACCGCGTGGCGGCGGGTCCAACTGCCGGTCCCACAGGCTGCGCGACGGGAAGATCGCCATGCCACTGCCGCTGATCTGCCAATAGAGCCCGGAATAAGGTTCGGAAAAGCGCTGATCGCCCAAAGGCCGCAACAGCCGCACCTCGCCCAGCTCATCCAGCTCGGCCGTGTTGATCATCGCTTTGAGATTGCTGGCCAATTGTTCGTCAAAACTGGATCGCAGCGTATCGGCCAGCAGCCGATCCAGCGTGAACCCGCCCAACCCCAGCAGCATGGTGATCCACACCGCCGCAATCAGGATCATGCGCCGGCGCAGCGAGCGGCCGGTTGAAACCGGCGCTGGCTGATCAGATCTGGTCGTTGAGACTGTAGCCAAGGCCGCGCGTGGTCAGGATGAGATCGGCACCCAATTTCTTGCGGATGCGGGTGATGAACACCTCGATCGTGTTGGAATCGCGATCAAAATCCTGATCATAAATATGTTCGATCAGCTCGGTGCGGCTCACCACCTTGCCCTTGTGGTGCATCAGATAGCTGAGCAGCTTGAACTCCTGCGCGGTCATCTTCACCGCTTCACCGTTCAAGGTCACGCGGCCAGAGCGGCCATCCAAGCGCACGCCGCCGGCGGTCAATTCCGATGTGGCCTTGCCGGCCGCACGGCGGATCAAGGCGCGCAGCCGTGCCACCAATTCTTCCACCTGAAACGGTTTGGCCAGATAATCATCAGCCCCGGCATCCAGGCCGGCGACCTTGTCTGACCAACTGTCACGCGCCGTCAGCACCAGCACCGGCATCACCCGGCCATCCTTGCGCCAGCGATCCAGCACGGTCAGCCCGTCCATCACCGGCAGGCCGAGATCGAGCACCACCGCGTCATAGCTTTCATTGGCGCCCAGATAATGGCCGTCCTCGCCATCGGCGGCGGCATCAACCACATAACCCGTCTGTTCCAGCACCGTTTTCAACTGCCGGCGCAAATTGGGTTCGTCTTCCACGACCAGTACGCGCATGCCCCACTCCGTCCCCCGGGCGCCTGTTGGCGCCAGCATCGTCTCTGCTCAGTAACTCTGGCGCTGGCGCAGCCGCTCGCCGGTGCGGGCATCAACATCGACGTTGATCACATCACCGTCCCGCATGAACCGAAAGCGATACCGCTTTGATCCCGGATCAAACTGCACGCCAACATATTCGCCTGGCGTTTCACGAACGATCCGGCGCTGGATTGGTTCCAGCGGCATGATCTCGCCGGCCAGCACCATGTCATGCGCCTGGTTGGGCGTGGCCGCAGCGGGCGCGCCGACGGCCAACGTCGCGCCAATGAAAAAAGCAAGATGGTGGTTCATGACACTCGACAACGTCCAGACCGAAGGACATCCATAAGCAGGTGGCGATTGAACAACGACTGAACAGCCTGTTTCGCTGCTCCTGTCGCATGAATGCAACAAGCCGGCGGCGGACGCAACCGTCCAATACCGGCATTGTGCAAATTGCAATCCGGTGGTCAGCTGGGCTCGGCTGTGATCATGCTGCCCCTTGCCAGCCCGCCCGGCATTCGCCACTGCCCTTCTGGCCATGCCCGAACCCATTCTCACGCTTGAAGCCATTGGCCTGAAAACCGGCACCGGCTGGCTGTTCCAGTCCCTGTCGCTCACCATCGATGCGCGCGACCGGGTGGCCTTGATCGGCCGCAATGGCGCCGGCAAATCCACCCTGTTGAAGATCATCGACGGCACGATCGAGTCTGATGCCGGCCGCAGGGCCGTGGCCGGCGGGCTGAAGATCGGCCGGCTTGAACAGGATCCGCCAATGGGGGCCTTTGCCACGCTGGAAGACTATGCCGCATCGGGCGGTGCGCAGCCGCATGAGCTCGCCGCGCTCGCCGACCAATTGGGCCTGGATCTGGCCCGGCCGGCCGCCACCGCATCGGGTGGTGAGCGGCGCCGCGCCGCCCTTGTGCGCGTGCTGGCCGAAGCGCCCGATCTGCTGCTGCTGGATGAACCGACCAACCATCTTGATATTTCGGCGATCGAATGGCTGGAAAACTGGCTCGATCGCAGCCGCTGCGCCCTGGTGGTGATCAGCCATGATCGCACCTTCCTCACCCGCCTCACCCGCAATTGCCTGTGGCTGGATCGCGGTGCGCTGCGGCGCGCCGAGGTGGGCTTTGGCGGCTTTGATGCCTGGGCCGATGCCGTGGCCGCCGAGGAGGAGCGCACCGCCCAGCGACTCGACACCAAGCTGCGCGCCGAGGAGCATTGGCTGCAACGCGGCGTGACCGCCCGGCGCAAGCGCAACATGGGCCGGCTGTCCAAGTTGCTTGATCTGCGCGAAACCCGCCGCAGCCTCGATCGCGGCCCGACCACGGCGCGCATCGCCACGGAATCGAGCGATCCCGGATCAAAAATCCTGATCGATGCCAAGGCCATATCGCTCAGCTTCGGTGACCGGGTCATGCTGAAGGATTTTTCGCTGCGGGTGCGCAAGGGCGACCGTATCGGCATCATCGGCCCCAACGGTGCCGGCAAATCCACCCTGATCAAGCTGCTGCTCGGCCAGATTGCGCCCGACAGCGGCAGCATCAACCGCAGCGTCGCGCTGGCCCCCACCATCATCGATCAGCATCGCCAGCGCCTGAAAGGCCGCACCGTGCGCGAAGTGCTGGCCGATGGCGGCGAATGGCTGGAGGTGAATGGCGTCAAGAAGCATGTCGCCGGGCATCTGAAGGATTATCTGTTCGACGCCGGCATATTGGATGCGGCGGCCGAAACCCTGTCGGGCGGTGAACAGTCCCGCCTGCTGCTGGCCCGCGAGTTCGCCACGCCGTCCAACCTGATGGTGCTGGATGAACCGACCAACGATCTCGACATGGAAACCCTGGACCTGATCGAGGACGTGATCGGCGATTATGATGGCACCGTGCTGCTGGTCAGCCACGATCGCGCCTTCCTTGACCGGGTGGTAACGATGATCGTCGCGCTCGATGGTGCCGGCAAGGCCGAGGTGAGCGTGGGCGGCTGGAGCGATTGGGCCCAGCGACAGGCAGCGGCGGTCACCGCGGCAAAGTCACGATCCAGCGCCCCTGCCCTTGCGGCCACCGCGCCCAGGAAGGCCAGCAAGCTCAGTTACAAGGATGCCCGCGAACTGACCGAGCTGCCGGGCCGCATCGAAGCGCTGAACAAGGATATCGCGGCGCGGGAAGCCACGCTGGCCGATCCCGATCTCTATGCAAAGAACCCGGCGCGCTTTGCCGCCCTCACCGCCGAGCTCGACCGTTTGCGCGACCAGTTGGAAACAGCCGAACTGCGCTGGCTGGACCTGGCCGAACAGGAAGAGCAACTGGCCGGTTAAACCGCTCGCCGCATCAATATATCGTCCACCGGCCGGCCATCAACGCGGATGGCATCGGCATCAATGGCATAGGGCCGGAACCCGCAGGCCAGATACAGCGCGATCGCCGGCGCATTGGCGATGGCGACGCTCAACTCCACGGTTTCAACCTGCCCCCGCGCCAGCGCCAGCACAGCCTCAACAAGTTGCCGCCCCACCCCGGCGCCGCGCCCAGCGGGCGACACATACATGCCCACCAGGCTGCCGCGATGGCCATGCTTGCGCCCCGGATCAACCGAAAGCGCGGCCGTGCCGATCAGCACCGCGCCCCGGAACGCGCCAAAGGTGCCGCGCCGTTCCAGCCGGTCCTGCCAATGGTTCAATGGCCAGGCAGCTTCTTCCTCGGCATCAGCGCCAAAGGCTTCGGGATGATCACGCAGGCCCTGCAGGCGCAGTGCGCGATAGGCCGCCACATCGGCCGGCGCCAGCCGGCGGATGCTGATGCCAGTATCAGGCAACTTCCACACCCGGCGGCACGGCAGGCTCGACATGGCGCGGCGTCACCACCTGGTCGGGCGCGGCGGCCACACGGCCGGTGTCGTGGGTGCGCACAAACGCCTCCACCACCGGCGCGATGGACTCGCGCCATTTGCTGCCGTTGAAGATGCCATAATGGCCGGCACCCAGCGCCAGGTGATAAAGCTTCTTGTCGTCGGCCAGATTGATCGCGAGATCGAGTGCGGCCCTGGTCTGGCCCAGGCCCGAGATATCATCGCGCTCACCTTCGATGGCCAGCAGCGCGGTGCGGGTGATCTTGCCAGGATCGGCAAGCCGGCCGCGGTGCATGAACGCGCCATTGGCCAGGGCCTGGCGCTGGAACACCAGATCGATGGTCTGCAGATAGAATTCCGCCGTCATGTCGCAAACGGCGCGATATTCATCATAAAAGGCCTTGCTGGCCTCAGCGGATTCCTCATCGCCCTCAACCAGATGCTTGAACATTTCCCAATGGGATTTCATGTGGTTGGCCAGGTTCATCGACATGAAGCCCGACAATTGCAGAAAGCCTGGATACACACGGCGCCCGGCGCCGGGATAGATATCGGGCACCTGCTGGATCACGGTCTGCTCGAACCAGGCAAAGGGCCGCTTGAAGGCCAGTTCGTTCACTGCCGTCGGGGCCTTGCGTGTGTCCACCGGCCCGCCCATCAGGGTGAGGGTCGGCGGCGTGCAGGGGTGCGCATCCTCATTCATCAGGCACACTGCCGCCAACGCCGGCACCGACGGCTGGCACACGGCCAGCATATGGGTGTCGGGGCCCAGCAGCTCAAGAAATTCGATCAGATAATCGACATAGTCGTTGAGATCGAAGCGGCCATCGCTGGCCGGCACCATGCGGGCATCGCGCCAATCGGTGATATACACCTCGTGATCGGGCAGCAGCCGCTCCACCGTGCCGCGCAGCAGTGTGGCATAATGGCCAGACATGGGTGCCACCACCAATATGCGCGGATCACGCCGGCCGGACACGCCGCGCTTGAAATGCTTCAACTGGCCAAAGGGCTTGCGCGCCACGATCGCTTCGGAAACCGGCACCGAAACGCCATCGATGATGGTGGCGTTCAGGCCAAAGGGCGGCTTGCCCCGCACCTCGACACTATGGGCAAACACCTCCAGTGCCCGCGCCATCAACGGGGCGGCCGGGTTCCAGGCCATCGGGTTGGATGCAGCCAGCAGCCATTGCGAACTTTGGGTGGCAGCCATGCCCATGCCGGCCAGCCAGGCCTTCTGCATTTCGTGCGCGGTGTAGAGCATCTGCCGGGTTTCCTTGGTGGGCGGCATGGACCGCACCTTGCTTGCACGCTTCCATATCGCAGTGCAGCATAAACCACAAACGACCATGTCGTGCATGAATCCGCCGCAATGATCGGCCAACAGCGGCGCAAGCGCGGGTTTCTATGCCGCGGCCACGGCCATCACCAGCCATTGAGGCCCGCTCAAACCCCTGTTATCAGCCGCCATGGCTTCGCGACCACCCAAACCCCCGCTGCCGCCGCCGGCAGAGCGCAAATTGTCCCGGCTGGCGCTGCTGTGGCGGTTCGCGCGGGCCTATCCGTGGCAGATTGCGGCGGCACTGGCCGCGCTGGTCGTGGCGGCGTTCACCACGCTGGCCATTCCACAGGGCCTGAAGATCGTGGTGGACAATGGCTTTGCCAAGGGCAGCGATCCGGCATCCGTCACACCATTTTTTGCCGGTTTCCTCGGGCTGGTCGCCCTGCTGGGGCTGGCGACGGCCGTGCGCTTTTTCTTTGTGTCGTGGATCGGTGAGCGCGTGGTCGCCGATCTGCGCACCGCCGTGCAGCGCCACCTCGTCACGTTGGACCCGGTGTTTTTCGAAGTGAACCGGCCGGCCGAGATCGCCAGCCGCATCACATCGGATACCGCCATCATCGAACAGGTGGTCGGCACCGCCGCCAGCCTGGCGCTGCGTAACAGCGTGATGGGCGTGGGCGGCATATTCTACATGTTCTGGGTCAGCCCGCGGCTCACCCTGCTGATGTTGCTGGTGATCCCGCTCACCATGGTGCCGATCATCGTGCTCGGCCGCCGCGTGCGCGACATTTCAAGGTCCAGCCAGGACCGCGTGGCCGATATGGGCACCATGGTGTCCGAAGTGCTGGGCGCCATCCGCATCGTGCAGGCCTTCACCCAGGAAGGCCGCGAAACCGCCCGTTTTGGTGCCGCGGTTGAGCGCAGCTTCGATACCGCCAAGCGCCGCATCCGCCTGCGCGCGGTGATGACCGCGCTGATCATCACCCTCGTGTTCGGGGCGATCACGCTCGTGCTGTGGCAGGGGGCGCTGGATGTGATCGATGGCACCCTGTCGGGCGGCTCCATCGCCGCCTTCGTGTTTGCGGCCGCCATCGTCGCCGGGGCCTTCGGCACGCTCACCGAAGTCTATGGCGATTTCATGCGGGCCGCGGGGGCATCGGGCCGAATGGAGGAATTGCTCGCCGCCCAGCCACAGATCCGCGCGCCGGCCAATCCAGCGCGCCTGCCGCAGCCACCGGAAGGCCGGCTGAAGTTGGACAATGTGCATTTCCGCTATCCGTCCAAGCCCGACGTGGCGGCGCTGAAGGGCTTCACCTTGTCAGTGGCGCCGGGGGAAACCGTGGCCGTTGTTGGGCCGTCCGGCGCTGGCAAATCCACGCTGTTCCAACTGGTGCAGCGCTTTTATGATCCCGAACAGGGCCAGTTGCTGATCGATGGCGTGCCCTACACGGCCGCCGATCCCCACGATGTGCGATCGCGGCTGGCCGTGGTGCCGCAGGAAACCGTGATCTTTGCCGCCAGCGCGCTCGACAATATCCGTTATGGTCGCCCAGACGCCACCGAGGCCGAGGTGTGGGCCGCAGCAGAGGCGGCGCACGCCGATATCTTCCTGAAGGAATTGCCCGAGGGCATAAATTCTTACCTGGGCGAAAGCGGCACGCGGCTTTCGGGCGGGCAGCGCCAGCGGCTGGCCATCGCGCGGGCCGTCCTGCGCAATGCGCCGATCCTGCTGCTGGATGAAGCCACAAGCGCGTTGGACGCCGAAAGCGAGCGCCTGGTGCAGGCTGCGCTTGATGAACTGATGAAGCATCGCACCACGCTGGTGATCGCCCACCGGCTGGCCACCGTGCGCAATGCAGACCGCATCGTGGTGATGGACAAGGGCCGCATCATTGCCACCGGCACGCACGACAGCCTGATGGCCGCGGGCGGCCTCTATGCCCGACTGGCGCGCCTGCAGTTCGATCAGGTCGCTGCCTGATTTCATAGCGGTGGACTTCCCTTATCGCCGCCGGGCAAATTGACGGCTATAGGCTTGCTCCCAACAGGGAGAATGGTGATGCAGGGTTTCCGGAGTTTGATCGCAATTGCCGCGCTGGGCTGCGCTGTGCCAGCTGCGGCCCAGATCAGCTTCGACCGCGGCCAAATCGATATTCAGGGCACGGGCGGCACCAGCAATGGGCTGGGTGTTGGCGCACAGGGTGACAGCT
>CAZHTW010000075.1:0-13300 GCA_964535865.1 uncultured Sandarakinorhabdus sp.
ACGATCACCGAAAATTTCCCCGTCGATGTCATCCGCGATGCCGGCTATCACTGCCTGGTGCACGGCCAGAAGGGCTTCAACGGCGTCGCCATCCTGTCGCGCGAACCGGCGACTGAAGTGCAGCGCGGCTTGCCCGGCGATGATGCGGACGAACAATCCCGCTATCTCGAAGCCGATGTGATGGGCGTGCGCGTTGCGTCCATCTATCTGCCCAACGGCAACCCGCTGCCGGGGCCCAAGTTTGATTACAAGCTGGCCTGGATGCAGCGCCTGAACGCCCATGCGCTGCGCCTGCTGGAAACCGGGCTGCCGGTGGTGCTGGCCGGGGATTACAACGTCATCCCCAACGATGATGATATCTGGGATGCCAGCGCCATGCGCGGCGATGCCCTGCGTCAGCCGGAATCAGTTGCGGCCTACCGCCAATTGTTGTGGCAGGGCTGGACGGACGCGGTGCGCTGCCTGCACCCCAAGGGCGGGGTGTGGAGTTTCTGGGATTATCAGGCCGGCGCCTGGCACCGCGATCATGGCTTCCGCATCGATCATCTGCTGCTGTCCCCGCCGGCGGCCGATCGGCTGGTCGATGCCGGCGTGATGAAGGATGTTCGGGGCCAGGAAAAGGCCAGCGATCATGCGCCGGCGTGGGTGCGTCTGCGCTGACCTCGGATCCTCCACCAGAGGGGGAGGATCATTTATTCCCTCACCGCGGCGCGGGCTTCTCCGCCGGTTCCTGCAACGTCTTGTCCAGCCAGTTCTGGTCCAGCTTGGGGCCATCCTCCACCGGAGGGGGTTCGCCCTCCACCGGCGGCGGCTCCTCGGTGATGCCATAGGACAAGGCATCCGGCTCGATCATCGCGCCCTCTTCCACCACGTCGGTCACCAGCGGTTCGGGTGGGGTGCCGCCCACCGCACGCGCCATGAACTGGGCAAAGGCGCGGGCCGGCGCCCGGCCGCCGGCCAGGCCGCGCACGGCGGCATTGTCATCCCGGCCCATCCACACGCCGGTGGTCACCCCACTGGAAAAGCCGATGAACCAGCCATCCTTGTTGCTGGTGGTGGTGCCGGTCTTGCCGGCCAGCGGCCGGCCGATCTGGGCGGCGCGGGCGGTGCCCTCTTCCACGGCGGCCTGCATCAACTGCGTCATCTGGGCCGCAATCACCGGGGCGACCACCTGGCGCGTCTCGCCAGCGGCGCGGTTGTACAGCACCCGGCCCGAACCGGTGGTGATGCGGGTGATGGCATAAGGCGCATTTTCCATGCCGCCGCCGGCCACGGTGGCATAGGCGTTGGTCATCTCAAACAGGGTCACCACCGATGATCCCAGTGCCATCGCCGGTTGCCGGTCCACCGCCGTGGTGATGCCGAACCGCCGCGCCATTTCGGCCACCACGTCAAAACCAACCTGTTGGGCAATTTCCACCGCCACCGTGTTGATCGATTGGGCAAAGGCCTGTTTCACGGTCACCGGCCCGGCAAAGCTGTTGTTGTTGTTCTTCGGGCTCCAGTTGCCGATGGTGATCGGCTTGTCCTCATAAATGTCGTCCAGCTTGACGCCGGCTTCCAGCGCGGCGGCATAGACGAAGAATTTGAACGCCGAACCCGGCTGGCGCCGCGCCGTCATCGCCCGGTTATAGTTGGACCGCACATAATCGGTGCCGCCCACCATCGCCTTCACCCCGCCATCGCGGGCCAGTGCCACCAGCGCGCCCTGCGCGCCGCGCGGGGTTTCGGTGCGGATCGCGGCTTCGGCAAAGGCCTGCGCGCGGGCATTCAGCGTGGTTTCCACCAGCAGCGGCTCGTTGGCTTCATCGGTGCGGTTTTCCAGCTCGGTCAGCACCCAATCGGTGAAGTAGCGCACGCCGGCTGGCCGGGCCTGCGGGGCGAACTGCACCAGGCGCGGATCGGCATCGGCGGCTTCCTGCGCGGTGATGCTGCCGCCATCCACCATCACTTCGATCACCGTGGCCGCGCGCCGCCTCGCCGCTTCGGCATCGGCCGACGGCGAAAAGCGCGACGGCGCCTTCACCAGACCGGCGATGATCGCGGCTTCTTCCAGTTTCAGCCGGCGGGCGCTGTGGCCATAAAATTTGCGCGCGGCGGCATCAATGCCATAGGCACCGCCGCCGAAATAGACGCGGTTGAGATAGAGTTCGAGGATGGTTTCCTTGCTGAACTTGCGTTCCAGCGCCAGCGCCAGCACCACTTCGCGCAGCTTGCGGGTATATTCCTTGGACGAGGTGAGAAACAGGTTGCGCGCCAATTGCTGGGTGATGGTGGACGCGCCCTGTGCCTTGTTGCCGCGCGCGGTGTTCACCACAAAGGATCGCACGATGCCGATCGGATCAATGCCGGGGTGGTACCAGTATCGCCGATCCTCCACCGCGATCATGGCATTCTGCATCGACGCCGGAATTTCGGGATAGCTGAGCCATTCGCCATAGCTGGGGCCGAAACTGGCCAGCACGGTGCCATCATCGCCGCGGATTTCCACCGGCTGGCCATTGGGGCTGCGCTTCATCTCGTCAAAGCCAGGCAGCGACTGATAGGCAATCGCCACCGCCACGGCGAGCGCGATCACCCCGGCCAGTCCGATCACCAGCCCGGCTTTCAGCAGGGTGGCGAACCAGTTGGATGCGGAGCGGGATTGGCGGGGGGCAGGGCGATTCTGGGGCACGATGGTGTATTATCCGGCAAATACGGCAGCTATGGGGCGGAGCAGGAAGGACAGGCCGGGTCTTTCGGCAGGGCGATGCTGCGGAAACGGCCGGCGCGGCCGTCATACAGGGTGAGGCGGCCGGCGGACGAGGGCGCAAAGCCTGAGAGTTCGCGAATCGCCTCCATCGCCATCAGATTGCCCACGATCCCGGTGAGCGCGCCCAGCACGCCGGTGGCGGCGCAATTGCGGTCCGGGGCGTCAACGGGCGAACCGACGAAGCAGCGATAGCAGGGCTGATCCGGCCGGTGCCCGGCAAACACCGCGACTTGGCCATCCCATGGCCCCACTGCGCCCGACACCAGCGCCATGCCCAGCGCCAGCGCCAGATCGGCCGCCGCCAGCCGCGTGGCGAAACTGTCGCTGCCGTCGATCAGCAGATCATGGCCGCTCAGCAGCGCATCGCCATTGTCCGCATCCAGCCGCAGCGGCACCGCCACGGTTTCGATATCGGGGTTGAGCGCGTGCAGGCGGGTGCAGGCCACTTCGGCCTTCATCGCGCCAATGTCGGCGGAGGTGAACAAGATCTGCCGTTGCAGGTTGGACAGCGCCACCTGATCATCATCGATGATGGTGAGGCGGCCCACCCCGGCGGCGGCCAGCATCAACAGGCAGGGGCTGCCCAGCCCGCCGGCGCCAATCACCGCCACGCGCGCGGCCTTCAGCGCCCGCTGCCCGCGCCCGCCGAATTCTGGCAGCAGCAGATGCCGGGCATAGCGTTCGAGTTCGGCGTCGGTGAAGTTCACCAGATCCTCCCCCGCTGGGGGCGGTGCCCACTGGGCCCCTCCGTCAGCCTGCGGCCGCCACCTCCCCATCCTTCGGCTGGGGAGGATTTTTGGTGTCGGCGCGTCATGCTCAACCGGTTCCTGTCGAGCCAAACCCGCCGCCGCCGCGCGCCGTGCCGTCCAGGCCGTCCACCACATTGAATCCGGCCCGCGTCACCGCCGCCGGCACCAGCTGGCAGATCCGCATGCCGCGCTCCACCACGAACGGCTCGCTGCCCAGATTGATCAGCAGCGCCTTCACCTCGCCGCGATAATCGCTGTCGATGGTGCCGGGGCTGTTGGGCACGGTGATGCCGTTTTTCAGCGCCAGGCCCGAACGCGGGCGCACCTGCACCTCAAAGCCACCGGGGATGGCCATGCAGAAGCCGAGCGGCACCGGGAAGCGTTCGCCGGGCTGGATGATCAGCGTTTCGGTCACGGCCGCCACCGCATCCATGCCGGCGGCGCCGGGTGTGGCATAGGCGGGCAGGGGCAGGCCCTCGCCGTGGGGCAGGATGGTGATGGGAATGTTGATCATGGGTGTCCGCTGAAATGATCGGCGATGCGGGCCGCCAGCCTGTCGGCGACAGCCTGCTTGGGGGTGGGGCCCCAGTCTTGGGCGCCGGCGGCGGTGATCAGTTGCACATGGGTGTGGTCGCTGCCGAACACGCCGTCCGTCACATCGTTGGCCACGATCCAGTCCGCACCCTTTTTCAGGCGCTTGGCGCTGGCGTGAGCGATCAGATGGCCGGTTTCGGCAGCAAAGCCCACCACCAGCGCCGGCCGCTGCGCATGATGGCCGATGCCGGCCAATATGTCGGGGTTTTCGGTGAGCGTGAGCGGCGGTGGCCCGCTGCCATCCTTCTTCAGCTTGGCAGGTGCGGCGTCCACCCGCCAGTCGGCAACGGCGGCCACCATCACGGCGATATCGGCGGGCAGGGCGGCTTCACAGGCGGCCTGCATCTGAAGGGCGGTCATCACGTCCACGCGGTTCACCCCGGCCGGCGTGGGCAGATGCACGGGCCCGGCCACCAGGGTGACCCGCGCGCCGGCCGCGGCCAGCGCGGCGGCAATGGCAAAGCCCTGCTTGCCGGATGAATGATTGCCGATGAAGCGCACCGGATCAATGGGTTCATGCGTCGGCCCCGCCGTCACCAGCGCATGGCGGCCGGCCAATGGTTTCGGGCCAAACTGCGCGGCGATTGCCGCCCCAATCGCTTCAACGATGGCCGGCACTTCGGGCAGGCGGCCGGGGCCATATTCGCCGCAGGCCATGGCACCGTCATCCGGTTCCATCACCTGCACGCCATCGGCCCGCAGCGTGGCAAGGTTGCGCCTTGTGGCGGGGTGCAGCCACATGCGCACATTCATCGCCGGCACCATCAGCACCGGCTTGTCGGTGGCGAGCAGCAGGGTGGCGGCCAGGTCACCCGCCTGGCCGCTGGCGGCGCGGGCCATCAGATCGGCGGTGGCCGGGCATACGACGATCAGATCGGCAGCGCGGCTGAGCTGGATATGGCCCATCGCCGCTTCATCCTCCAGATCCCACAGGCTGGTGCGCACCGTTTCACCGGCCAGCGCCGACAGGGACAGCGGTGTGACGAAGCGGGCGCCATTTTCAGTGAGCACCGGCAGCACGCGGGCACCGGCACGGCGCAGTTCACGCACCAGCTCCAGCGCCTTGAACGCGGCAATGCCGCCGCCGACGATCAGAAGGATGGTCTTGCCGTTCACGCCGCCGGCATAGCGCAGCCCAGCCCGCGAGGCCAGTCACAGCCGCTTGGTATAAACCGTCGTCGGCGCCATCGCGCCATCAGGCATCAGGGCATAGGCCGGGATCTCACCCACAAGTTCCCAGCCGCCGCGTTCATACAGGCGCGCTGCCGCTGATCCGCTGATCGTGTCGAGCACCAATGTGGTGCGGCCCATGCCGCGCGCCAGATCCTCCACGGCGGCGAGCAGGGCGGCACCCAAGCCCCGGCGCTGCGCGTGCGGCGCAACCATCATCTTGGCGACATCGGCGCGGTGCAATTGGTTGGGCATGGCCGCGGGCACCAGAGACACGGTTCCGGTCACCATGTCGCCATCTGCGGCCACCAATATGGCGATCTCGGCCACGCACGCGGCACGGAATCGCGTCTGCCACCAGTTTTCGGCAGCGTCCTGCGTATGGCCGGCCATGAAGCCGATGGACGCGCCGCCGGCCACCGCCGCCACCATCATCGCCGCCAGCTGCGGGATCAGATGGGCATCAGCATCAGGATCGATCAGGCGAATCATGCCCCATCTTGGCCGCACTGTTGACGGCGCGCACCCCCAAAGCCACTGTGCCGCCGGGGAGAATGTCATGCTGTCTGCACCGCTGCGCTGGGCGATCATCCTGATCGGCGCTGCCATCGCCTTGAATTATATCGATCGCGGCGCGGTTTCCGTGGCCGCCCCGCTGATCAAGGACGAATTCGGCCTCACCAACGAACGCTATGGCGTCATCGTCTCCAGCTTTTACTGGACCTATGTGCCCGCGCTGGCCTTGGCTGGCTGGCTGGCCGACCGGATGAGCGTGCGCCTGCTGATGGCGCTCGGGGTGGCCGTCTGGGCGCTGGCCACCATCGGCATGGGCTTTGTTGGCGCCGGCATGGCCGGCGGCATCACCGGGCTGCTGATGCTGCGGCTGTTGATGGGCCTGGGCGAAGGCGTGGCCTTTCCCTGCGGGTCCAAGCTGATCGCCCGGGTGCCCGAAGGCGCGCGCAGCCTGGCCAATGTCTCCCTGTCGGGCGGGTTGGCGCTGGGGCCGTTGATCGGCACGCTGGGCGGCGGGCTGATCATGCAATATTGGGGCTGGCGCGAGATGTTCATCATCTTCGGCTTCGCCACCCTGGTGTGGCTGGTGCCGTGGTGGCTGGCCCGGCGCGGCATCGAAGAAGGCGAGGGCAAGGTGGACACCGCCCCGCAAGCCGCCGTTCCCCTGGCGCAGGTGCTGCGCCAGCCCAGTTTCTGGGCCATCACGCTGCTGCACATCGCCGGCACCTTTGGCCTCTATTTCATCGTCGGCTGGCTGCCGCTGTGGCTGGTGAAGGTGCGCGGCTTCTCCATCCTCGACATGAGCCTGCTGACCAGCGTGTTCTATATCGCGCAGATCATCGGCGGCACGGCGGGGGCCTGGATCGTCGATCGCGCGATTCTGCGGGGCGCCGATGGTTCCATGTGGCGCCGGCGCATGCTGATGGGTTCGGTGCTGGCCTATGTCGTGGGCCTGCTGCTGTTGCCGGAGATTCAGGGCTGGTTGCCGCTCGTCACGCTGATCGCCATCACCGGCTTTGGTTACGGGCCGCTGCCCAACATGCTGTTCGTGATCGGCCAGACCATGGCCGGGCCGGCGTCGGCCGGGCGCTGGGTGGGCGTGCAGACCAGCATTGGCAATTTGTCGGGCATTGTGGGCCCGGTGCTTACCGGCATCATCGTCGATGCCGCCGGCTATCGCCCGGCCTTCCTGATGACCGCCGGCGTGGTGGCCGGCGGCACCTTGATCTTCGGCCTGGTGGTGCGGCGGATTGAACCGGTGCGCTGGGCACCGGCCTGATCGCTCACTCGCTGGCGGGCTTGTCCTTGCCCAGGGTTTGGACTCTGGCCTTGCGGTGTTCCTCAAGGTCGAGGACCGCCGGCTCGTCTTCGGTCAACAGGCCGAGGCGGCGGGCAACCTCCTGATAAGCCTCCACTTCGCCCCCCAGATCGCGGCGGAACCGGTCCTTGTCCATCTTGTCGCCGGTCTTCATGTCCCACAGGCGGCAGCCATCCGGGCTGATCTCGTCGGCCAGGATCACCCGCGCGAACTCGCCGTCAAACAGGCGGCCGAACTCCAGCTTGAAGTCCACCAGCCTGATGCCGGCGCCGGCAAACATGCCGGCCATGAAATCATTGATGCGGATCGCCATGTCGGCAATGTCGTGCATCTCGTCCTGGCTGGCCCAGCCGAAGGCGGCGATATGCTCGTCCGTCACCAGCGGGTCGCCCAGCGAATCATCCTTGTAATAATATTCGATGATCGTGCGCGGCAGCTGGGTGCCTTCCTCGATGCCGAACCGCTTGGCGATGCTGCCGGCAGCCACGTTGCGTACCACCACCTCGATCGGGATGATCTCAACCTGGCGAACCAGTTGTTCCCGCATGTTCAGGCGGCGGATGAAGTGGGTGGGGATGCCGATCAGGCCCAGAAGCGTGAACACATGCTCCGAAATCCGGTTGTTCAGCACGCCCTTGCCGCTGATCGTGCCCTTCTTCTGGGCGTTGAACGCGGTGGCATCATCCTTGAAATACTGGATGAGGGTGCCGGGCTCCGGGCCTTCATACAGGATCTTGGCCTTGCCTTCGTAAATCTGGCGGCGGCGGGTCATGGCAAGTCTCCGAAGGACAATGCAAACAGGCCGGCAGGCTGTCATGCCCCCGGGCGCGTGGGGGACTGGCCATAGCGGCAAAGCCGTGCTGAGACAATGATTGAACCAAGCGCTCCGCTTCACTATCTCATTGGGGGAATCCCACAAAGGAACATGGTCATGAGCAGCTTTGACGATCGCGAGAAGGCCTTTGAAAGCAAGTTTGCCCATGATGAGGAGCTGCGCTTCCGCATCCTGGCCCGTCGCGGCAAGCTGATTGGCCTGTGGGCGGCGGAAAAGCTGGGCAAATCGGGCGAGACTGCCGATGAATATGCCAAGTCCGTGCTGCTGTCGGATCTGGAAATTCCCGGTGATGACGATATCATTGCCAAGCTGCTCGGCGATTTGAAGCCGCTGGGCGTTGATGAAGCGGCGATCAAGGCGATGCTGGCGGAAAAACTCACCCAGGCCGAGATTCAGGTGACGGGAGCCGCATGATGCCGATGGCGGCTGCCGATATCGAATCGTCCATCCTGGCGGCGCTGCCCGGCGCCCGCGTGGAAATCACCGATCTGGCCGGCGACGGCGATCATTATGCCGCTGTCGTCACCGCCCCGCAGTTTGCCGGCCTGTCGCGGGTTGCGCAGCAGCGATTGGTGTATAATGCCTTGGGCGGGCGCATGGGGGGTGCCCTGCATGCGTTGAAGCTGACGACAATTCCGGCCTGAACCGGCTCACGAAAGGATCCCCCCATGACCAATCCCGTCCACGAGCGCATTGCCGATCTGGTGACCAGCAACGATGTCGTGCTGTTCATGAAGGGCACGCCCTTTTTCCCGCAGTGCGGCTTTTCCTCCACCGCTGTCGCCATTCTCGAACGGTTGAATGTCGCGTTTGAAGGCGTTGACGTGCTGGCCGACATGGAAATCCGCCAGGGCGTGAAGGAATATAGCGACTGGCCGACCGTGCCCCAACTGTATGTGAAGGGCGAATTCGTCGGCGGCAGCGACATCATGATGGAAATGTATCAGGCCGGCGAATTGCAGGCCCTGATGGCTGAGGCCGGCGTCACGCCGGCGGCCTGACCGGGCAAAGCCGGGCTGCGTGGAACCGCTGCGAGCGTCTCGCCTCTGGAATGACATGGGCGCGGCCATGGCCGCAGATCAATCACGCCTGTTCTTCCTGGCGGCGCCGTTCACCCTGTTCGTGACGGTGGCGGTGGGCCTGCTGGGGCCGCCGCCACCCACCGAGGCCTTCGTGTTTACAGGGCCGCAACTGCTCTGGTTGCTGGTGGTGCCCAGTCTGGCCGCCGCCTTGGCGCAACTTGTGGTCAATGCCGTGGTGCTGCGCCCGCAGGTGGCCCCGCGCCTGGCGTTGGCAGCGGCGGTATCGGCCTGGCCCATCTTGATCCTGTGTCAGGCCGCGCTGGCCATCCCACTGGCGCTGGCGTTCGTGGCGCTGGTGGTGCCGGCCATCTGGCTGTTTGGCCGGCTCGCATTTGTGGCGGGGCCGGTGGTCATCTGCGAAACCAGTGATCCGATGGCCGTGCTGCGGCGCAGCTGGGATCTCACCCGTGGCCATGATCTGCAGCTGATGCTGTTTGTGGTGATCGGCCTGTTTGCCGTGGTGGGCATTGGCCTCTTGGCCGATATTGCCGGATCGGCCGCCCAGGTGGTGGCGAAACTGGCCGGGCTCGACAATGTCGGCCGTTTTCTGCGCGTCTTGGTGCCGGGCATTGGTGCCACCTTCACCACCGTCGGGGCCGGGGCGGCCAGCGCGCTGGCCTATCGCCAGTTGCTCAGATGATCGGCACCCCTGGGGCTGGATTGTCGGCATAAGTGCCATCCAGCCGGGGATCGGGATAGGTTTCCACCCAGCGTTCGAAGGGGATGAAACCGGCCCGCTGATAAAATTGCAGCGCCGCCGGGTGATCGAGATCGCAGGTGTGCAGCCACACCCGCTCCACGCCATCGCGCCAGGCCAGCCGCAGCGCATGCTCCATCAACCAGCGGCCATGGCCGCGCCCGGTCATGCCCGGCGTCAGCCCGAAATAGGTGATTTCGCACGTCGCCTGTGCCGAAAAATCAAGTTCGATCAGGCCAATGGGCGTGCCGTCACGCCGCGTGGCCACATGCACGGCGGTGGTGCTGGCGTTGAGCGTGGCGGCCAGTAAGGCATCATCCATCACCAGCCGGCCGCGCCACAGCCAGGGCGCGCCGATCTGGCGGAACAGGGTGCGATAGGCCGCCAGATCAAGCGGTGCCGGCCAGCGCCGCAGCTTCAGCGCCGACCGGGCGGGCAGGGCAGGCGCCGGCCGCTGCCGCATCTCAAGGCAGGTGACGATGGTGGCCAGTTCGCCCTGCGGCACCACCGATATGCCCATGGCTTATTCCCAGATCGCCAGCGGCGGCAGGCTCATCAGGATCGCATCGGTGTTGCCACCGGTTTTCAGGCCGAAGGTGGTGCCGCGATCATAGACAAGATTGAATTCGGCATAGAGGCCGCGATATTTCAGCTGGGCGATGCGTTCCGCCTCGCTGAACGGCCGGTGCATCTTCTCGCGCACCAGGCGCGGATAGGTGTCCAGGAAGCAGCGGCCGACATCCTGGGTATAGGCAAAATCCGCTGCCCAATCGCCGCTGTTCAGATGGTCATAGAAAATGCCGCCAACGCCGCGGTGGCGATTGCGGTGCGGCACCCAGAAATACTCCTCTGCCCATTTGCTGTGGGCCGGGTAATAATCGGGGCTGTGGCGATCACAGGTGGCCTGCACGGCGGCATGGAAGGCTGCGGTCTCGGTGGCATCGGGCAGGGCGGGGTTGAGATCCACGCCGCCGCCAAACCAGCGCTTGGTGGTCACCAGCATGCGGGTGTTCATGTGCACCGCCGGCACCAGCGGGTTGGCCGGGTGGATCACCAGGCTGATGCCAGTGGCGAAAAAGCGCGGGTCTTCGGCGGCGCCGTTGATCTGCTTGGCGAATTCCGGATTGAACTGGCCATGGACGGTGGAAATGTTCACCCCGGCCTTTTCGAACAGTCGGCCGGTCATGATGCCCATTTCGCCGCCGCCGCCAGGGCCGCCCGAGTGATCGGTGCGTTCCCACACCCGCTTCTCAAAGCGGCCGGGCGTGCCCGGTAGCGTTGATTCGTCTTCCAGTTGCTCCAGCATCGCCCAGATGTTGTCCCGCAAGGACCGGAACCAGGCCTGCGCGGCCGCCTGCTGTTCATCGAGTTCTATCATGGCGCCAACTTCTAGACAGGGTTTGGCGGTCGCGAAACCCCCCAACCGGCGCGCAATGGCCGAGAAATGTTACCGTCCCGTCATCTCCGCGCCAAAATGTCCGGGGGGATGGGCCGTTTTGTCCGTTGCGTTGCGGCATGGCCTTGTCTATCCGGAGCGCTGCTGTGGACGGGCCCACTCCAACCGTCTGCTCTGCACCCATTTTCGGAAGGGACGAAATGGCTAGCGAAGTGCGGCACGCGGCTGCCGATGATCTCACTCCCGGTGGCGAGCGCCGCCGTGATTTTCTGTATGTGGCAACGGCGGCCTTTGCCGGCGCCGGTGTCGTGCCGGTGGCATGGTCGCTGGTCAATCAGATGAACCCGTCGGCCGATGTGCTGGCGCTGGCGTCGATTGATCTTGATCTGTCGGCGGTGCAGCCCGGCCAGTCGATCAAGGCCAGCTGGCGCGGCAAGCCGGTGTTTGCCCGGCAGCTCACCGCGGCTGAAATCGCCGAGGCCAAGAAGGTGGACGTCTCCACGCTGCGCGACCCGCAGAAGCTGGAAGACCGCACCAAGCCCGGCAATGAACAGTGGCTGATCACCCTGGGCGTGTGCACCCACCTCGGCTGCGTGCCGCTGGGTGCCGCCGAAGGCGAAGCCAAGGGCGATTTCGGCGGCTATTTCTGCCCCTGCCATGGTTCGCATTACGATACGGCCGCCCGTATCCGCAAAGGCCCGGCACCGAAGAACCTCGAAGTGCCGCCTTACACCTTCAAGTCACCCACTTCGGTGACGATCGGCTGAGGACAGATAAGATGAGCTTCCCCTGGGCCAAGCAATATCAGCCGACCAGTGAGGTCGGCAAATGGATGGACTCTCGGCTTCCGCTGCCGCGCTTCATCTTCAACGCGTTGGGGCCGGGCTATCCCACGCCCAAGAACCTCAACGCCTTCTATAACTTCGGCGTGCTGGCCGGTGTGGCGCTGGTGATCCAGATCATCACCGGTGTTGTGCTGGCGATGCACTTCGCGGCCGATACCCGCGTGGCGTTCGACTCGGTCGAGCACATCATGCGCGACGTGAACGGTGGCTGGATGATCCGCTACATGCACGCGGTCGGCGCCAGCTTCTTCTTCGGTGTCGTTTATATCCACATCTTCCGCGGCCTCTATTACGGATCGTACAAGCCGCCGCGTGAAATGCTGTGGATGCTCGGCCTGGTCATCTTCCTGCTGATGATGGCAACCGCCTTCATGGGCTATGTGCTGGTGTGGGGCCAGATGAGCTTCTGGGGCGCCCAGGTCATCACCGGCCTGTTCTCGGCCTTCCCGGTCGTGGGCACCTATATCCAGACGTTGCTGCTGGGCGGTTTCTCGCCTGACAATGCCACGCTCAACCGCTTCTTCTCGCTGCACTATCTGCTGCCGTTCGTGATCTTCGGGGTGATCATCCTGCACGTGTGGGCGCTGCACATCCCGGGCTCGAACAACCCGACCGGTATCGACGTGAAGACCGAGAGCGACACGGTTCCGTTCCACCCCTATTACACCGCGAAGGATTTCGTCGGCCTGGGCGTCTATCTGATCGTCTTCTCGGCCTTCGTGTTCTTCATGCCGAACAGCCTGGGCGAGCCGGACAATTATATCCCGGCCAACCCGCTCTCCACGCCGGCGCACATCGTCCCGGAATGGTATTTCTGGCCCTTCTACGCCATCCTGCGCGCCTTCACGACCGACTTCCTCGGCGTGCCGGCCAAGCTGTGGGGCGTGCTGGCGATGTTCGCCTCCATCCTGCTGCTGTTCCTGCTGCCCTGGCTGGACACGTCGCCGGTGCGGTCGAACAATTATCGCCCGCTCAGCCGCATCCTGTTCTGGGTGTTCGTGGTGGTGTCGGTTGTGCTCGGCGTGTGCGGCGGCAAGCCGGCGGAAGAGCCGTGGGTGCGCCTGAGCCAGGTGCTCACCGCTTATTATTTCGCCCACTTCCTGATCATCCTGCCGATCGTCTCCAAGCTGGAGAAGACCAAGCCGTTGCCGGCCTCCATCTCGGAAGCGGTGCTGGCAAAAAGCGGTAAGGGCGGCGCCACCCCCGTGGCCCAGCCGGCCGAATAAGGAGACACCAGAATGATCCGTCTCGGCGCACTCGCCGTCGGCCTGCTGTTCGTCATCAACGTCTTGTGGGGGGCCATCGCCCCCCGCGAGGACGCCACGCCGGACATGGCAAAGGCCCTGCCC
>CAZHTW010000076.1:0-13219 GCA_964535865.1 uncultured Sandarakinorhabdus sp.
ATGTGGCGGGCGGCACGCTGGATGTCGCCGGTGGCCTGACGATGACGGCCGAAGGCGGCGGCACCATCGGGCGCGGCGGCGATCTGTCCCTCGGCATTGATGGCACGCTGCTGGTGGGCGGTTCGGTTTCGCTGGCGGCCAATGTCTTCACCGAAGTGACAGTCTCCAACGTCCAGTCGCGGGCTGGCACCATTGCCCTTGATATCGGCAGCGCCGGCAGCTTCTCCGCGCTGGGCGGCCTGTTCGCCAATCTGCGCAGCCTGGTTGGCCAGCCGGCCTATCTGCTCACCGCGCGCGGCGGCACGTTCGACATGACGTCGGCCGGCACGGCCAATTTTGGCGGCACCGGCTTTGTTGTTGATGGCGGCGTGCAATATATCAGTTCAAATTCCGAAGGCGGCGCTGCCGTTGGCGGCAATCTGGCCGTCAGCCTCACCGGCGGCAGTTTCACCAGCGCCGGTGTCGCCCTCACCGCCGGCGCGGGCGGCGGCAACCGCAACGGCGGCACCGGTGGCGCAGCCACCGGTGGCAGCGCCAACCTTTTGGTCGGCACCGGTGCCACGGCCAGCATCAACGGCCAATTCCGGCTTGAAGCTGGTGCCGGCTCTGGATCGGGAAGCATAGGCGGCACTGCCCACGGCGGCACCGCCCGGCTTTCGGTCGCCGGCAGTGCCACCATCAACACCGGCACGTCCACGCCCGTGCTGCTGGCGAACGCCACGGGCGGCAGCGGCAGTGGCAGCAACGGCGGGGTGGGCGGCAATGCCACCGGTGGCAGCGTCACGCTTGAAACCACCGGCCCGGCCGGCAGCCTCACCATCATCAGCCCGGTCAGTTCCAACCTGCGCCTGGGCGCCGATGCCAGAGGCGGGGGCAGCCTGTCCAATGCCGGCGGTTCCGGCACCGGCGGCAGCATCACAATTGCAAACAGCAACCAGCTTTCGGTGACCGGCAGCTTCTTTGCCGCAGGCGATGGTTATGGCGGCACCAGCGGCAACGCGAATTTCAATGGCCGCGGCACCGCCGGCACGATCAGTTTCTTCAACAGCGCCGGCCTGTTCAATGTGGGCAGCAATCTGGATCTGAGCGCGGTTGGCTTCACGGGCGCGGCGCGCGGCGGGACGATCCTGGCCGATATCACCAGCGGCACGCTGCAGGTTGGCCAGAACCTGTCGGTCAACGCCGGCGCGAACGGCACCGCCCGTGGCAGCAATCAACTGCTGGGCGGCTCTGTCCTGACGAAGCTGGCCAGCGGTGCCACGATCGATGTGGGCGATTTCTTCAACATCGGTGCCAGCGTCCTCGGTTTTGACGGGGCTGGCAATCCCGGCGGCACCTTGACCGCCGGCACCGCCCGGCTGGAAAGTGCCGGCACCATCATCGCCACCACGGTCTTGCAGATCAACGCCACCGGCCAGGTGGTGGGGGAAGGCGGCCCGGCCATTGGCGGCACCGCCGAATTCATCATGACCGGCGGCAGCGTCACCACCGAAAATGTCAACATCAATGCGCTGGGCTTTGGCGGCCCCAACAGCAATGGCACCGGCGGCACGGTCAATGTGCTGATTTCCAGCGGCAGCCAGGTTGACGCCAGCAACGCTTTCACGCTGGGCACATCCGGGTTCAGTGGTTCTGGCGGCGTGACCGGTGTCGGCGTGGCTGGCACCACCACGTTGGGCCTCGGCGGCGCTGGCACCAACATCACCACCGGCTTTTTCGAGCTCGATGCGTCGGCCGGTGGCGTGACCGGAGCCACGGGCGGCACGAGCAACCTGACGGTGAGCGGCGGCGCCAGCCTTGATATTGCCAATGCGGCCGCCCTGGTGGCCGATGCCGATGTCAGTGATCGCGGCCTTGTTGCCGGCGGCACCGTGCGCATCAACATCAGTGGCAGCGCTAGCCGCATCACGCTGAGTGAAGGGCTTGATCTGTTGGCCAATGCCACCGCGGGCGCAGGCCAGTTTGATGGTGCCACCGCCACAGGCGGCACGGCCGAGTTGATCATGGACGGCGGCCAGTTCAGCGCCGCCGGCACGCTGGGCGTGAATGTCAGCGCCCAGGGCGGTGCCGGCAATCTGGCGGCCGGCGGCGGCGCCACGGGCGGGCGGCTGCTGCTGCAAGTCAACAGCGCGACCTCCACCACCGCGGCCAGCCTTGCCAGCGGCGCGATCAGCGTCAACGCCGAGTCCTTCGGCGGCGGCGGCAGTGTTGGCGCGGGCGCCAGCACCGGGGCCAATGGCGGCACTGCCAGCGGCAGCCGGGTTGAAATCATCGGCAGCAGCACCAATGCCACGCTGAACACCGGCGCGATCACCGTTGCCGCCAATGTGTCCGGCGGTAGAGGCGGCAATGGCAGCCAGGGCGGCATCGGCGGCAGCGCCACCGGTTCGCTGGTGCAGATCGGCCTGTTCAGTGGCGCTGGCACCAGCCAGGGCCGGATCATCAGCGGCGACATCACGGTTTCGGCCAACACCGCCGGCGGGATTGGCGGCGATTCCACCGTGGCCGGGCTTTCGGGCGGCCGTGGCGGTTCTGCGCAAGGCGAATCCCTCATCCTGAACAATGATGGCGGCCTGTTCACTGCTGGCGCGGTGGTCCTCAATTCCAATGCCATCGCCGGGCGCGGCGGGCTGGACAATGGCCTTGCCACCCTGCGCACCGTTGGCGGCGATGGCCAGGGCGGCAACATCACGGTTGAAGTGCGGCCCAATGCAACAACGGGCAACACCGGCGGCATCACATTCGCCAGCCTGGAAGCCAATGCCGGCGGGGCCGGCGGCGCAGGACACACGGCCGGTGATGGTCGCGGCGGCTCTGTTGTCGTCGCCACCTTCCGCCAGCAACAGCGACCCAATGATATCGCTACCGGCGGGATCACCATCACTGGCGCTGTCAACCTGGATGTCAGCGGTGAGGGCGGCGGCGATTCCCTTGGCGAAACGGCCACGGGTGGCTTTGGCGGCGGCGGCCTTGCCGTCATTTCCGGCGGTGCAGGCCAGGTGCAGGTGAACGGAACGCTGAACGTCACCGCGCAGGGCCTTGGCGGTGCGGGCCTCAACGCCGGCAACGGCAATGGCGGCATCCTGAACGTGGACGCCTTTGATGGCGGTTCCCTGCTGCTGCTGGGAGCCACCACATTCTCGGTCAGCGCCAATGGCGGCGAGGGCAGCAACCGGGGCGGCAATGGCAGCGCCGGGATCCTGAATCTGCAGGCCAATGGCGGTGGGGACGTGATCCTCACCAGCAGTCTGTCCCTGTTTGCCGATGGCACCGGCGGCGCTGCCGATGGCGTGGCCGGCACCGGCACCGGTGGGCAGATCGGCCTTGGGGCCAGCGGCAATGGCAGTGATCTTGGGCTGCGCGCCACCAGCGCGTCGGCCGGCGGCACTGGCGGCGTCAGCAACAGCAATATCGGCGGCGAAGGCCGCGGCGGCACCATTTCCGTGCAGGCGCTGGATTCGGCGCAGGTCGCGCTGGATGCGCCGCTGGCGATGCAGGCCGATGGCCGTGGTGCCGCCGGCATCAGCGGCGGGGCCGGTGTTGGCGGCGCCCTGCGCCTGATCAGTTCCGACAATGGCCGCATCGTGGGCGCGGCCAATCTGGCGCTGTTCCGCGCCGAAGGCCTGGGCGGCGACGGCGATGATGGCGATGGCGGCGAAGGCCGTGGCGGCAATGCCGAGATCCGGGCCGAAAACAACGGCAGCATCGTACTGGGCACGATCGAGATCAGCCGGGTGCGCGGTGTGGGCGGCAATGGCAACGGCGCCGGCAACGGCGGCACTGGCCGCGGCGGCACCATAACGGTGGAAGCCAGCGCGGGCGGCTTTGTCACTGGCGGCACGCTGGGGAATCTTTCCGCCACGGGTGAGGGCGGCAACGCCAACGGCGGCGGCGATGGCGGCACCGGAGTCGGCGGCAGTTCGCAATTGCTGGCGCTGGGCGGCGGCAGTCTCACCCTCACCGCCACCGGCGGCACCATCGGCATTGGCCTCACGGCGGCCGGCGTTGGCGGCAACAGCGTGGGCGGAAACGGCGGCAACGGCATTGCCGGGCAGGTTGACGTGATCGCCGAGGCGGACAATGCCCGGCTCACCCTCGATGGTCGGGCAGCCAGCGAGACTGCGATCAGCCTGCGGGCGCGCGGCATCGGTGGCCAGGGGCTCAGCGGCGGCGCGGCCAGCGGCGGCACTGTGTTCGTGCTGGCCGATGGGTCGGCCAGCATGTTGCTGCAAGGCACGGCCAGCCTTGATGTTGGTGCCTTGGGCGCCGACGGTTCCGATTTCGATGGCGGTGCGGCCACGGCCGGCCAGATCCTGGTGCTGCTGGGTGGGGGCCAGGGCGGGACGTTGATCAGCAATGATCTTGTGTTGTCTGGGGTCGCCACCGGCGGCAATGGAAGCAGCAATGGCCTGAAGGCCGGCAACGCGCTGGGCGGCAGCTTCACCATCGAAGCCGATGGGGCAAATGGCGCGATACAAACCGGCGCGATCAGCATCGACGGTTCAGCCACTGGCGGCAATGGCGGCGCGGCCGGCGGCGATGCGCGGACGCAGACCATCAGCCTGGTGGCACGCAGCGCCGATCCCGGCAGCGGGCCGCTGCTGTTCACCGGCGCGGTGTCAATGGTGGCGCAGGCAACCGGCGGCATCGGCGACAGCGGCGGCAACGCCACGGCCGGCGCGGTCATCATCAGTGCCGAAGCGGGCGCCGTCGTGTTGGGCCACGGCCTGGCCAACGGGCTGTCGATCAACATCGATCTGCTTGGCGGCACCGGCCTGCAGGGCACTGGCGGCGCTGCCGTGGGCAGCGACACAGCCATTGCATTGCAAGCGGTGGACAATCAGGCTGGCAAGACCGGCCTGCTGCGCATCGGCGGCTTTGGCGTCAGCGCCAATGGCACGGGCGGCAATGGCCAGACCGGCGGCGACGCGCGGGCCAGCGGCATGACCATGCTGGCGCGTGGCGGCGATTTGGAAACCGGCGCGATTGTCGATGCCCGGTTCAACGCTGTGGGTGGTGACGGCGATATTGCCGGCGGTGCCGGTGTGGCCGGCGGGCTCGATATCTCCAATCAAACCGGCGGTCGCACCACCATTGCCGGCATCAGCGGCCTGCTGGCCAATGGCCGCGGTGGCGCATCGGGTGCTGTGGGCGGTGAAGGCCGGGGCGGCCGGCTTGCCATCGAGGCCCTGGCCGGCACGGTCAGCATCGGCAGTGTTTCGCAGGTGACATTGCAGGGCCAGGGTGGCGACGCTGTTGGCACCGGCGCTGCCGGGGTGGGTGTGGGCGGCACATTTGACCTCACCGCCAATGATGCTGTGCTGACGATCAATGGCACTGGCACACGGAACGGCCTTGGCGTTGCGGCCGATGGCGTGGGCGGCGGGGCTGAAGATGGCGCCGGCGGCGAAGGCCGGGGCGGTACCATTGGTATCAATGCCGAATTCAACAGCCTGCTCACCATCGATGGCAGCGCTGCCAGCGATCAGCCGATCACCCTTTCGGCTCGCGGCCTGGGCGGTGATGGTGCCAGCGGCGGGTTTGGACTTGGCGGGCAGGTGCTGGTCACTGCTGGTGCCGATGCTGTGTTGACCTTGCGGGGCGATGCGCAACTGGCAAGCAATGGCGACGGCGGGGCTGGCCTGAACGGCCGCGGTGGCGATGGCCTGGCCGGAACCGTGCAAGTGAAAATTGTTGCCGGCTCGGCGTCGTCCAGCCTGACCACTGGCCAGTTGGCGTTGGTGGCAACCTCCACCGGTGGCGCCGGTGGCAATGGCGGCCGTGGCGGTGATGGCGATGGCATTCGCAACGCCAATGGCGCTGGCATCATGTTGGGTTCAACCAGCAATCTGGGCACGATCACCACCGGCAATGTTTCGGTGGAGCTGGATGCGACCGGCGGCAGCGGCGGTGCCCGCAATTCTGGCGGCAGCGGCAGTGGCGGTGATGGCTTTGCCGGTGCGTTCCGGTTGGGCACGCAGGCGCTGGACGCCGGCGGCACCAACGGCGGTTCCGTCGCGCTGGCACGCCTGAATGTTCAGGCCAGTGGATCGGGCGGCAGCGGAGCTGATGGCAGCCTTGCCGATGGCGGTGGCGGCAGCGGCGGCAACGGCTTTGGCGGCAGCGTTGATCTGGTGGCAGTTGGCGGAACGGTGCAGATCGCCCCCACGCTCACCGGCAATCCGGCGTTGGTGGTTGCCGCCAGCGGCTTTGGCGGGTCTGGCGGCCTTGGCCTTTCGGAAGGCAGCGGCGGCACTGGCACGGGCGGCATGGTGCAACTTGGCACCGGAAACAACGCGCTGGCGGGCGGCCAGATCGGCCGCTTTGAAAGCGGCGGCCAGCAGATTTCGGCCGACGGCGAAGGCGGCATCGGCGGCACGGGCGGCCTTGGCCGCGGCGGTATCATCAGCCTGGTCAGCCGGGATGGCAGCAGCCAGATCGATGGCACGGCCGGCTGGTCTGTCACGGGGCGTGGCGGCGATGGCGCTTCGGGCGTTGGCGGCACGGCTGATGGCGGCCTGATCGAGCTGTTGGGCACGGTCACCGCCACTGGGCTTGCCAGCCTGGATGCCGGCGTGCGCGGCGGCGATGGTGTCGCTGGCGGTGATGCGCGCGGCGGATTTGTCAGGCTGGCCGGGCCGATGTCATTGCAGGCCGGCTTGCTGGCCTCTGCCGACAGTGCGGGTGGCGATGCGGCGCTGTTTGGCAATGGTGGTCGGGCCAACGGCGGCGTGATCACCCTGCGCAGCGCAGGCAGTGAAACCATGCGCATTGCCGGCAACACCATATTGCGTGCCAGCACCACCGGCGGGGCCGGGGTGAACGGCGGCGCCGTGGTGGCCGGCACTGTGCTGGTGGCGGCCGAAACAGCGCAATCGAATATCGATCTTGATTCCCTGTCCATCACGGCAGACGCAAGTGGCGGTGAAGGCGGAAGAGGCCCGGGGCAGGGCCAGGTGCAGGGTCAGCCCAGTGGCGGGACGGCATCGGGCGACGGCGTCCAACTGGTCGCCACTGGCACCATCCGCGTGCGCGGCGATCTGGGCATCGATGCCCAGCGCAGCGGCGGCAACTGGCAGGGTTCCGGCACCGGCAATGGCGGCAATGCTGCCGGCGGCACCATCCGCCTGCAAGCCGATCCCACCAGCGCCGGCGCCGGCGGCTCGCTGTTGGTGGACGGCGAAACCAGCATCAGCGCAACGGTGCGCGGCGGCACGGTGAACGATGTTGCCGTTGGCACCGGCGGCACGGCCACGGGCAGTCTGCTCGAACTGCGGGCGCTGGGCGATGGGCGCATCATGCTCAGCGGTGGCGCAAGTGTTGATCTGGATGCCATGGCCGGCAATGGCAGCAACGCCGTGGGCGGCACTGCGGCTGGCGGGCGCATCAACGGCGAAGTGGCCGGCCTGATCAGCATCGGCGGCAGCGGGCTTTCCGTACGGGCGCAAAGCCTGGGCGGTGACGGCAGTGCCGGCGGCGTGGGCAGCGGCGCCCGGATCGAATTTGATGTGGCGGGCGGGTCTCTGGTGGTTGCCGGCGACACCCGCATCGATGTCGCCACCATTGGCGGCGCTGGCCTGTTCGGGTTGGGCGGTTCTGCCGCCAATGGGCAGATCAGCCTGCTCACCAATGGCGGCCTTGCCGCCGGCAATATGTCGCTGTCTGTCGGGTCGAGCGTGACGCTGACCGGCACGGCGCAGGGCGGCAGCGGCGGGACTGACTTTGCCGGCGGCAATGCCGTGGGCGCCAGCATCCGGCTGGGATCGAACGGCAATGGCGGTTCGGTTGCCATCGGCGCACTGGCGGCAACGGCGAGCGCCACGGGCGGCAATGGCCAGGCCGGCGGACGCGGGCAGGGCGGCGACATCAGCCTTGGCATGCAGGCCCTGCAACTGGCGGCCACGCCGGGCCAGTTCAGCCTGGCCAGCGCCGATCTGGCGACCAATGGCAACGGCGGCGCGGCCGGCGGGCAGCAGGCGGGCCAGAATGGTGCCGGCCTTGGTGGCACGATCGCCCTGGTGATCAACAGCGCCAGCGGCAGCGTTGCCGGCAATGTGGCGGCCGTGTCCAACGGCAATGCCGACACGGCATCAGCCGGTGCGGGCGGGTTGGTGCGGATTGGCACGGCGGCGGGCCAATTGGCGATCGGCGGCACGGTTTCCACCCAGACCAACGGGTTTGGCGGCACCGGCCAGCCGGGCCGGGCGATGATCTTCGCCGAGGATGGCGGCCTGTTGCAAATGGGCGCGCTGGACAGCGAAGCCACGGGCACGATCGGCACCAACACGCTGCCACGTGGCGGCCTGGTGGCATTGGCCGGTTCGCGGGTGGAAATCACCGGCAACGCCCGCATGCTGTCGCGGGACAGTCTGGCCTTGAACGATGGCGGCGCAATCACGGTCGGCGGCACGTTGCTGATCAATGCAGCGGGCCCGGTGGTAACCGGCTTTGGCGCCGCACCGGCCACCGGCCCGGCCGGCAATGTGACGGCAAATCTGCTGCAGGTGGCCAGCAGCAGCGCCATCAACCTGAACAGCACGACCACCGGCACCAGGGATATCGAAATGAATGCCGGTCCAACCGGCAGCATCACCCTGGCCAATATGGTTGCCACGGGCGGTATCAGCCTGGCAGGCCAGGATATCGGCTTTGGCAGCCTGCGTTCGGGCGGAGCCACAGGCATTTCGGCGCTGGGCAATGTGAGCGGCGGCGGCATCAGTGCCGGTGGCCGTTTGCAGGTGACAGCCGATGGCACCGTCACGCTGGGTGCGCTGGATGCCGGGATTGTTGCCCCGGCGGCCGGCGGCCCCACCGATATCTTTGTGCGTGCCAATGGCGGCCTTGCCTTGCAAGGCTTGCGCAGTGCCAGCGATATCGGTCTGGTCAGTCTGGCCGGAACGGCAGCCGGCGATATGCAGGCCGGCCGAGACGCCGTGGTGCTGGCCAATGGTGCCGTGGCACTTGGAGCGGTCGACGCGCGTGGCACCTTGTTCATCGGCAATGCGGCCCAGCGCAATCTGATCGATTTCGCCGGTGGCGCGCCCAATTATGCCGCCTTGCTGGCTGCCGCGGCACAGCCGTTCACCGGCCGGATCGGGCTGGCTTCGGCCAATGTGGGCGAAGCCCGCATTGCCACCGGCGGCCTGTTCGAAACCACTGGCGCGTTCGCTGCATCGGGTCGCGCCAGCATCGATGCCGGCACCGTGCGGCTTGCGGCCACCAACGTGGGCGGCGAACTGCGCATCACCACCGTGGGCAGTCTTGATGTTGCCAGCCTTGCGGTTGGCGACCGGGTGAGCCTGGTGGCGGGGGGCAATGTCACCACCGGTGCCATTTCCGTGGCAACCGCCCGCCCGCCCGCCGGCGCGCGCGGTGATGCTTATGTGTCGGGTGCCAATGTCACCACCGGCCAGATACAGACCGCCGGCGATATCGGCCTTGTTGCCAGCGGCAATCTCGTCAGTGGCGCGCTCACCAGCGGGCGTGATCTGGTGCTGTTGGCCGGCACCGGCATCACCACTGGGGCCATTGTCACGCCCGGCACCGGCCGCACCCGCATGGGCGATGTGGCCCAGGCTGGCCGGATCGGCTTCACTGCCGGTGTGCCGGATTATGCCGCGCTGTTCGTCGCTGCCAACACCAGCCCGGTGAGCAGCATCAACATCAATGGCAGCATCGCCACTGGCCTCCTGGATGCCAATGCCAGCGGCCTGCTGCGGGCACGGCAAGACATTGCCGTGATCAACGGCGCGCGGCTGAGCGGCGGCACGCTTGATGTGGTCAACCTGGGCAGCCAGGGCTTCCTGCAACTGGCGTCCGGCTCTGATGTCACGCTTGGCCGGATCAGCACGCTGGGCGGCTTCTCGCTCACGGTGGATGGCAATATCGGCGTTGGCTTGCTCGATGTTGGCGGAAGCCTGGCGCTCACGTCGCGGCTTGGGGCCGGTCAACAGGCCGGCCAGGGCGGCAATATCAGCCTCGCTGATGTGCGGGCCGCTGATGATATCAACCTCACCGCCGCCGGGCAGATCAACAGCGGCGCGCTGTCGGCTGCCGATTCGATCCGGCTTTCGGCGGGCGGTGCCATCACCACTGGCGCCATTGACGCCGGCACGGTGCAGCCGCTGGGCGGCGCGGCGGGCAACCTGGCCATCACCTCCCCGGCCGTGGTGCAAACCGGCAACATCACTGTGGCCGGCAGTGCCATCGTGTCGGGCACGCTGGGCGTTGCCACCGGCAATGTCACGGCGCCCGGCGGGATCGTGTTGCTGGATACCGGCGGGGTATCGGCCGGGGCGCTCACCACATCGGCCAATGGCTTCATCTACATCGCCTCGCACGAGTTGTTGCCGCAGATCACATTTGATCAGGCTGGCAATCCGCAGTTCGCGGCGCTGCTGGCCGGCACGCCGACCCGCCTGATCGGGGATATCACCCTCACCGGCGCAGCCAACACCGGACGCTTCATTGCAGCGGCAACCGGCAGCTTCACCGGCCAGGCCATCACGGCGCAGAGCCAGGCCATGATCGATGTGAACAGTGCGACATTGGGTGCCGTCAACGCCGGCGGTGAACTGCGGATCTCCACTGATGCGGCGCTCAACCTTGCCAGCGCCAGCAGCGCCGATCGGCTGAGCCTGGTGGCGGGTGGCGGGATAACCAGCGGGGCCATCACGGTGGCCACCACAAATCCCGTTGCCGGCGCGCGCGGCGATGCCTTTGTGTCGGGCAGCAATGTCATGCTGGGTTCGGTCACCACGGCCGGTGATATCGGCCTTGTCGCCAGCGGCAATCTGGCCAGCGGTGCGCTCACCAGCGGGCGCGATCTGGTGCTGCTGTCAGGCGGCACGATCACCACGGCGGCGATCGTCACACCAGCCACCGGCCGCACGCGCTTTGGCAGTTTCGGCCAATCCGGCTTGATCAGTTTCAATGCCGGCGTGCCGGATTACAGCGCGCTGTTTGCGGCGGCCACCGGCATTGTTCCCGGCGATGTGATCATTGGCGGCAACATCCGGACCGGCCTGTTCGAAGCCAGCACGGCCGGCCTGTTCCGCGCCCGCGACGGCATCGATGTTGTCACGGGTGCGCGTGTGCGCGGCAGCACGGTGGATGTGGTCAACGCCACCAGCCTGGGCTTCCTGGATATCGCGGCCACCACCGATCTGGCCCTGGGTGACATCAGCGCCGAAGCTGGCCTCACGCTCAGCACCGAAGGCGATATCAGCGCGGGCACTGTGAATGTTGGCGGCACGCTCAACTTCACCGCACGGCGCCGTGCCGGGCAGGGTGGCAACATCCGTCTGGGCGATGTGCGGGCAGAGGATGATATCCGCCTGAACGCCGAAGGCCTGATTGCGACCGGTCGTCTTTCGGCGGCGGATTCGGTGTTCCTGAATGCCGCCGGCAGCATCACCACGGGCGGGATCGATGCCGGCACGGTGAGGCCGCTGGCCGGCGCCGCCGGCATTGTCTTCGTTGTCTCCCCCGATGTGATCCGCACCGGCAACATCAACGTGTCGGGCAGCGCCACCTTGTCGGGCACGCTGGGCGTGACCACCGGCAATGTGACAGCGCCGAACGGGATCGTGCTGCTGGACACCGGCGGGATCAACGCGGGCGCGCTGACCACATCGGCCAGCGGCTTTGTTTATATCGCGGCCCACGACATGCTGCCGCAGATCACGTTCGATCAGGCCGGCAACCCGCAATTCGCCGCGCTGCTGGCCAGCACCCCGGTGCGATTGATCGGCGATGTAAACCTCACCGGCGCGGCCAGCACCGGGCGGTTCATCGCGGCGGCCACCGGCAATTTTGCTGCCCAGGCCATCACTGCGCCCACCAGCGTGCTGGTGAATGTTGCCGGCATGGCCAGCCTTGCCGGTTCGGTGACAAGCAATGATGTATCGATCCGGTCGTCCAACATTGCCATTGCCAATGGCATCACCATCGGTGGGGCCAATGCCAGCAGCGTGGCGCTGACCGTGGATACGGCAGCCACTGCGGCTGTGCTGGGCGGCACTGGCAGCACGGCGCAGGGCAGTTATAGCCTGAGCAACGCCGAATTCGGCACGCTGAGGGCCAGCAACTTGTCGGTGCGCATCAACAGCGGCGGCATGACGCTGGACACGCTGGCGCTGCCGGCCAGCACCGCCAGCAGCAGCATCACGCTGGCCGCCAGCGGCAATCTGCGGGTGACGGGCGCCGTCGCCATGGCACAGGCCGCCAGCGGCAACCGCCTGACCCTGCAATCCAATGGCCGCATCGAAGTGGTGCGCGGCACTGGCAGCGTGGTGCTGGGCGGTGATGCGGCCAACCCGGCCGGCACGCTGGCGTTGACGGCACCGCGCATCTGGGTGGCTGACAGTGCCACGCTGGAGGCTTTGGGTGCCGGCAGCCTGAGCGGCACGGCGCGCGATGATGCCCTGAATGTTGCACCGACCACGGCGACCGGCAGCAGCCTGGCCGCCGGCGCCATCAACATTGCCGTGACCAATCAATATCTGCAGCAGAATGGCGGCACCGAAAGCGAACGCGCCGGGTTCACCGCCGGCACGATCAGCATTTCGCGCGGCGGCGATGCCCAGCAGGGCACCACGGCCGCGATCGATGTGGTGACCAACGGCCGCATCCGCCGCAGCGACGGAAGCTTTGCCACCAACGCCGACGCGCGGGAACTGGTGCAGTTCACGCCGGGCACCGGCATTCTCACCAGCACGTCTTCGGTGAATGCTTGCATCATCGGCGGCATCTGCCCCGGCGTCCTGCCCGAAGGCACGGAACAGCCGGTGGTGAGCATCGTCAACAACGTCGCTGCGCTAACGCCAGAGGCAGAGGAGGAACGCGAAGAAGCGCAGGCGGTGGCAGAAAAGCTGCCGATCATCCTGCTGCAGCGGCTGATCGATTTCAGCCCGCTGTTCTCCGCGCCAGACAGCAATGATCCGGTTACCAGCGGCGGCAACCCGTCGCTGTGGCAGGAGGCAATGCCAACCGGCATTCGCCGTCCGGGAGGGTTGAAGTGATGCGCCGCCTGTTGCCGATCGCCCTGCTGGCGCTGGCCATGCCCCACCTGGCTGCCGCCGAAAGCCTGGCCCTGGCGGACAGTTTCCGCATCGGCAACGCCGGGGTGCTGTGCACGGCCCAGGTGCAGGTGGCCGATCCGGCGTTGAAGGGCCTGTTTGACCGGGCCTATCAATTGGTGTGCCGTGATGCTGCCTTG
>CAZHTW010000077.1:0-13133 GCA_964535865.1 uncultured Sandarakinorhabdus sp.
TGACGACCTTCACCCGGGTGGTGTTGCCGACGATATCGTCGCGGTCCTTGATCTGGCCGGTGCGGCGAATGTCGAGGCGGACGCTGGCGTAGAATTTCAGCGCATTGCCGCCGGTCGTGGTTTCCGGATTGCCGTACATCACGCCGATCTTCATGCGCAGCTGGTTGATGAAGATGACGATGCAGCGCGACCGGCTGATCGAACCGGTCAGCTTGCGCAGGCTCTGGCTCATCAGACGGGCCTGCAGGCCGACATGGCTGTCGCCCATTTCGCCTTCGATTTCGGCCCGCGGCACCAGGGCGGCCACCGAATCGACCACCAGCACATCGATGGCATTGGAGCGCACCAGCGTGTCGACAATCTCCAGCGCCTGCTCGCCGGTGTCGGGCTGGGACACGATCAGTTCGTCGATGTTGACGCCCAGCTTCCTGGCATAGACCGGATGGAGCGCATGTTCGGCATCGACAAAGGCCGCCGTGCCGCCATGACGCTGCGCCTCGGCAATCACATGCAGGGCAAGTGTGGTCTTGCCGGAGCTTTCCGGGCCATAGATTTCCACGACGCGGCCGCGCGGCAGGCCGCCAATGCCCAGCGCGATGTCGAGCCCGAGCGAACCGGTGGAGATGGCCTCCACCTCCATCGCGTCGCGCTGGCCCAGCTTCATCACCGAACCCTTGCCGAAGGCCCGATCAATCTGGGCCAGAGCTGCTTCGAGGGCCTTTTGCCGATCCATTCCCGTTTCCACCAATTTGAGCGCCGATGCCATGACCCGTTCCTTTCGTGAAGCGGTGGGGTGCGTTCGTCAACGGCTTTTGATGTACCGCAATTGTTCTTGTGGAACAAGAGGGGAACGGAGAGAAATTTCAGCCCATGGTGCGCGCCTTGGCCAAGGCTTCCAGCAGATCGCTCATGGTGAACGGCTTGGTCAGGAAGCGGATTCCCAGCGCCTCGGCCTCGCGGTGGCGCGGCAGTTCGGCATAGCCCGACATCAGCACCAAGCCGATGCCCGGCCGCATCTTCACCGTCTTGAAGGCCAGTTCCACCCCGTCCATGCCCGGCATCATCACGTCTGACAGCAGCACATCCACCGGGGCGCCGGAATTGAGCACCACCAGCGCCGCACTGGCATCTTCGGCCGTGGTCACGACACAGCCCTTGCGCTCCAGCCCGCGCGCCAGCACCATGCGCACCGAGGGTTCATCCTCCACCAGCAGCACCTTGCACGGGCCATCCAGCGCGGTTGGCGGCGGTGGCGGCGGCGCTGGCCTCACCACGCTTTCGTCGGCAGGATGGCCGGGCAGATAGACGGTGAAGCTGGTGCCGCGCCCACCGGGGCCGGGGGCAGCGAAGATATAGCCTTCGGATTGCTTGACGATGCCATAAGCGGTGGACAGGCCCAGCCCGGTGCCTTGCCCCATGGGCTTGGTGGTGAAGAATGGCTCGAAGATCTTGCCCATGATTTCGGGCCGGATGCCGGTGCCGGTGTCACTCACCTCGATGCCGACATGGTCGCTGTTGGGCATGATCTGATGGCCCAGCGCCGGCACATCAGCACCGGCCACATCGAAAATGCGGATCGAAAGCCGGCCGTTGCCGTTCATCGCATCGCGCGCGTTCACCGCCAGATTGACGATGACCTGTTCCACCTGGCCCGGATCGGCCCGAACATAAAGCAGGCCCTGCCGGCCATCGACATGCAGTTCCACCGCCGGGCCAAGCAGTTTCAGCAGCAGCGGCCGCAGATCACCCACCAGATCGCGCACGCAAAACAGGTGGCGGCGCTGCGGCTGCTGGCGGGCAAAGGCCAGCAACTGCGCCACCAGCTTGGCACCGCGCTGGCCGTTGCGGCGGATTTCCTCCAGGGCGCTGCGATCAGCCGGGGCATCCCGATCAGCCTCCAGCAGCTGATCGACCAGGCCCAAAATGCCGGTGAGCAGATTGTTGAAATCATGTGCCACGCCGCCGGCCAACTGGCCCACCGCCTGCATGCGCGTGGCGGCGGCGACCTGGCGTTCCAGCCGCACCTGTTCGCGGATATCGCGCATGGCAAACATCGCCGCCGCCCCCAGGCCGGGCGGAAACGGGATGATGCGCACGTCCTGCAGCTCTTCCGGCCGGTTGAGCAGCGCCATGCGCACCGTGCGTCCCTGGCGGGCCTGCATGGCATCGGCCACGGCCTGCCTGACCATGGCCTGGTTGTCGGCCACGGCCAGTTCGTGCGGGCGCATGCCGGGCCGCCATGCATCGCCGGCGGTGGCCGCCAGCGCTTCGTTGCCGGCAAACATCCGGCCCGACGAATCGAGCAGCGCCAGCGCCATCGGGATGCCATCCATCAACGGCGCAAAGCCGGGGCTGCTGGCGCCCTCGGCATAAGGCGCCGGCCATGACGCCGAAACAGGATCGAAATTCACCCAGTCGGCAACGACGGGCGATGGCGTTTCTTCAGTTATAGCGCTGCTCCGTCCAGGGATCGCCTTCGTTGTGATAACCGCGCACCTCCCAGAAGCCCGGCTTGTCCACCGCCAGCACTTCGATGCGCACCAGCCATTTGGCCGATTTCCAGAAATACCAGCGCGGAATGATCGCCCGCACCGGCCCGCCATGCTCACGGGAAAGCGGCACGCCGTCATGGGCATGGGCGATCAGGCAATCATCGCCGGCAAAGCGTTCGAGGGTGAGGTTGGTGGTGTAGCCATCGGCGCCGTGCAGCACCACGACATTGGCACCAGGCAATGGCTGCGCCACGCTGAGCAGCTGGCTGGTGGCCACCCCGCTCCAGCGATTGTCAAACCGCGACCATTGGGTCACGCAGTGAATGTCGGACACGTCCTCGATCTGCGGCTGCGCCTGATATTCGGCCCAATCCCAGATCACCGGATTGGCCACCGCGCCATCCACTGCCAGCCGCCATTCGGCCCGGCTGATATCGGGCTTGATGCCAAGATCGAGCACCGGCCAGTTGGTGACCAGGCGCTGGCCGGGCGGCAGCCGGTTTTCGTGCCCCGGATCGGCCCTGCCCGTGAGCAGCCGGCCGCTCTGGGCCCAGGCCTGCTTGATGGCGATCAGCCGGTCCTTGATCCCGCCAGCCATCAGCCGCGATCCCGCATCAGGCGCGCCTTGTCGCGCTGCCAGTCACGCTCTTTTGATGTTTCGCGCTTGTCGTGCAGCTTCTTGCCCTTGCCCAGCGCAATCTCGATCTTGGCCCGGCCGGTGCCGTTGAAATAGATGGTCAGCGGCACGATCGTCATGCCCTGGCGGGTGACGGCGGTTTCCATCTTTTCGATCTGGCGGCCGTGCAACAGCAATTTGCGCGGGCGCTTGGGCTCGTGATTGAAAATATTGCCGTGCGAAAATTCCTGGATGGTGGCGTTGATCAGCCACATCTGGCCATCCTTCACCTCGGCAAAGCTTTCGGCGATGCTGGCCTGGCCCTTGCGCAGGGATTTCACTTCGGTGCCGGTGAGCATGATGCCGGCTTCCACCACATCCTCGATGAAATATTCGAAACGCGCCCGCCGGTTTTCAGCGACCGTCTTCACCTTCACCCCAATCTCCGGCTTGGGCCGCGCCATCAGATCAGCCCGGCGTGAGCCAGCGCCGCGTCCACGGCGGCCATGGCCGCATCGGATGGCGCGGTGATCGGCAGGCGCACGGCGGCGGCCATGCGGCCCAGCCGGTTCAGGGCATATTTGGTCGGCCCCGGCGAGGTGTCGGCAAACAGCGCGGCGTGCAGCGGTTGCAGCCGGTCGTTGATGGCCAGCGCGGCGGCATAATCGCCCTTCAATGTCGCCTCCTGCAGCTGCGCGCACAGGCGCGGTGCCACGTTGGCGGTGACGGAAATCGCCCCCACCCCGCCCTGCGCGTTGAAGCCCAGGGCCATGTCGTCATTGCCGGATAGCTGGATGAAATCCGCGCCGCAGGCCAGCCGCTGCTGCGCCACGCGGGCGATGTTGCCGGTGGCATCCTTCACGCCGATGATGCGCGGCAGCCTGGCCAGCGCCGCCATCGTGTCCACGCTCATGTCCGCCACGCTGCGGCCGGGGATGTTGTAGATGATGATCGGCAGGCTGGTCGCATCGTGCAGGGCGGTGAAATGCGCGATCAGGCCGGCTTGGGCAGGCTTGTTGTAATAAGGCACCACGATCAGGGCGGCATCGGCGCCCACCTTTTGCGCATGGGCCAGGTGGGCAATGGCGGTGCGCGTGTCGTTGCTGCCACAGCCGGCAATCACCGGCACGCGCTTGCGCGCCACCTCCACACAGGTGGTGATCACCGCATAATGTTCCTCATGCGACAGGGTGGGGGATTCGCCCGTGGTGCCCACCGGCACCAGGCCATGGCTGCCTTCGCCAATCTGCCATTCCACGTGCGCGGCAAAGCCATCCAGATCAACCGACAGATCCTCCGGCTTGAACGGCGTCACCAGCGCCGGCATCGATCCCGTGAACATCCCGTCGTTCATTGCCCGTTCCTTTGGACCGCTCTATCACCGGTCCATGAAAAAAGCGTGTGATAGAAGCGCCCGGGCGGCCATGTCCAGCATGATGGTGGCCGCAGCCCTGTTGCTGGCCACGCCGCTGGCCGCCCAGGCGCTGGATGCGGCCAGCATCGCCCATTATCGCGCCCGGCTGGCCAGCAACGAAGCCGGCCAGTTTTCGCTGTTGCCGGCCTCGCCCCTGCCCGCCGGCGATACGGTCCCGATCCTGGACGAGGTGGTGCGCTGGGACCAGCTGCGGCGGGAAGCCCACAGGGCCAGCTTTGCCGATTATGCCGCCTTTCTGGCCGGCCATGCCGATTGGCCGGCGGCCACCACCATCCGCCGCCTGGCCGAACGCAGCATCACCGATGACACGCCAGCCGATGCCATCGTCCGCCATTTCACCCGGCTGGCCCCGATCACGGCCGAGGGCAAATATCGCCACGCCATGGCGCTGGCCAGCGCCGGCCAGACGGCGGCGGCCAGCTGGGCGCGCGACGCGTGGGACAGTGCGGGGCTGGACGAAGCCCAGGAAGCCGCCCTGCTGGCCCGCTTTGGCGATCGCTTCACCCCGGCCGATCACGCCGCCCGCATGGACCGGCTGTTGTGGGCCGGCCGCATCACGCCGGCGGCCCGCATGCTGCCGCGGGTGGACACCGATACCCGCCTGTGGGCGCTGGCCCGCGTCGCCCTGCAACGCAGCGCGCCCGATGTGCAGGCGCGGCTGGGCGTGGTGCCAGCGCGGTTGCGGCGCGAAACCGGCCTGATGCTGGACGAGGCGCAGTGGCTGATCCGGACCGGCCGTGCGGCGGAAGGCCATGAATTGCTGGCCGGCGGCGGTGCGCTGGCCCGTGTGCCCGGCCTGCCCGGCCTTGGCAGCGAAAGCTGGCTGAAGGCGCGATTGGACATTGGCCGCAGCCTGTGGCGCGCCGGCAAGCCCGATCTGGCCCGGCGCGTGCTCGCCGGCCACGGCCTTGATGCCAGTGCCATGCTGCGCCAGCCGCTGGCGACACGCGGCCTGTTTCTGGACAGCGAGTGGCTGGCCGGCTGGCTGGCGCTGCGCAAGCTGGGCCAGCCGGCGGCGGCGGTGGCGCATTTCCGCACCGCGCGCGCCGTGGCACAGGCCCCGATCAGTCAGGCCCGCGCCGATTATTGGGCCGGCCGCGCCGCCGATGCAGCTGGCCAGCCGGCGCAGGCCCGGCAGTATTTCGCCGCCGCCGCCCGCCATCCGGATTATTTCTATGGCCAGTTGGCGGCCGAGCGGCTGGGCCAGCCGCTGGCGCTCAGCGCCCCGGCCCTGCCCGTGCCGGATGCCACGGCGGCCGCCAATTTCCGCGCCAGCAGCCGGGTGCGGGCGATCTTCGCCCTCGCCGATGTGGACCGGGCGCGGCAGACGATCTTCCTGAAGCAGCTGGCCGACACCGCCCAAACCCCGGAACAGGCGCGGCTGGTGGCGGGCCTGGCCGCGCCGCTGGGCCGGCCCGATGCCGGGGTGCATGCCGGCAAGGCGGTGCGCGGCACGGCCGATCTGTCGATGCTGGCCGCCAGCTTCCCGCTGCTGCCGCTGCCCGACGCGCTCCTGCCTCGCTTTGCCATCATCCACGCCATCACCCGGCAGGAAAGCCAGTTTGACCGCACCGCACGGTCCAGCGCCAATGCGCTCGGACTGATGCAGCTGGTGCCGGCCACCGCGGCCGAACAGGCGCAGAAAATGGGGCTGCCCGCCAGCCCGGCCAGCCGCCTGACCGACGATCCGATCTGGAATGTCACGCTGGGCAGCGGCTTTGTCGAACGGCTGCGCGCCGCCTATGGCGGATCGGCGCCGCTGGCGGTGGCGGCCTATAACGCCGGGCCGGGCAATGTGCGGCGCTTCATCGCCCTGAACGGCAATCCCAACGATGGCGACGTGATCGACTGGATCGAAAGCATCCCGTTCGCCGAAACCCGCAACTATGTGCAGCGGGTGCTGGAAAATGCGGTTGTGTATGAAAGCCTGCACCCGGCGCGGGCGACAACCAAGGGGCCGAACCGGCTGAGCGAATGGCTGGGCAAGAGCACGCCGGGTTAGAGCGGTTTCCGGCCAATCTGGATCGCCGGCACGGAGGCGATTTTGGTCTGGTGCAAGCAGCGAGGAGGGCGCGATGCAGTTCGCATCGCAACCGACGAGCGACGCCGCACCGGGCCAAAATCGGCCCGCCCCGCAGGGGTCGCGCGTCAGCGCGATGACGGCGGTTCAGATTGGCCGGAAACCGCTCTGGAGGTCACCGTGCAAGGGTGTTTGCGCACCGCAGCCGCACATTTGTCCACCAATGCCGCTGTTTTGGCCACCAGCCTGGCCAAAACACGGGAAAATCCGGCCAAATTTCAGGCCGGAGCGCCCGGCGAATCCAACAAACTGCTCCCGATTGGCGCCAGCCGTTCGCCCTTCGCAGAGACAATCAATTTCATTTTCAACGGTTTAAGCGAACGCCTGTCCTACAGCCCCGCCATTGCGCTATCATCGGGCGTTCTTTGACAGTCTGAACAATCTTCGCCGCGGTTGTGAAACAGCCCTAAAACAGCGTTTTGCCCAACGCCTGTTCGGCGATCGCCACCAACGCCGGTTCCGGTTCCGGCCAGCTCAGGTCCACGCCCGCTCCCAGCGCCTCGCAGATCAATTCCAGGCTGCGCACCCTGGCCCATTTCTTGTCGTTGGCCGCCACCACATGCCAGGGCGCTGCCGGTGGGGAGCAATGCCGGAACATATCCTCATAGGCCGCCACATAGGCGGCGCGCTGCGAGCGGTTGTGATAATCGTCCGGGCCGGTTTTCCAGCGTTTCCAAGGGGTTTGCAGCCGTTCGATCAGTCGCTTGTCCTGCACATCCTGGGTGATGTGCATGAAGATCTTCACCAGCCGCACGCCGTCGGCCAGCAACAGCGCCTCGAACTGGTTGATCTCGTCATAGGCCGCCTGCCAGCGCGGTTCCGGCGTGAAGCCATCCACCCGCTCCACCAGCACCCGGCCATACCAGGTGCGATCGAACACGGCGATTTCGCGGTTGCCGGGCAGGCGCTGCCAGAAGCGCCACAGATAATGGCGCGCCGCCTCCTCGCGGCTGGGCGCCGCGATCGACCAGACCTTGCAGAAGCGCGGATCAAGCGTGGCGACCAGCCGCGTCACCAGCCCGCCCTTGCCCGACGCATCCCAGCCTTCGATGGCGACGATGCCCTTCAACCCCTGCGCAATATAGGCTGCCTGAATCAGCTCCAGCCGGTGCTGCAGCGCCTCCAGCTGGGTTTCGTAATCGGCACGCGGCAGATCGTGATCGGTTTCGAAATCGGCGAGATTATGTGGGGTCATGGGTGGGAGGTTACACAGGCAGAGCGCCGCGGCAAAGCCGCGTCGTGACGTCGAAACGGATCGGCGCGCAAGAGCGCGCGCCGCCCGCCCGGCCGACTTCGCGCCTGTCGGCGCGCAGCAGTTCCCGCTGCGCGCTTGCGGCGCTTCAGTCCACCACGCGGATATGCAGCTCCCGCAGCTGCTTCAGCGACACTGGCGCCGGGGCGTTCATCATCAGGTCTTCGGCCTTCTGCGTCATCGGGAACACGATGACCTCGCGGATATTGGGCTCATCGGCGATCAGCATCACCATGCGGTCCACGCCCGGCGCCGAACCGCCGTGCGGCGGCGCGCCGAACTTGAAGGCATTGATCATGCCGGAGAAATTGGCATCGACCTGTTCCTTGGTGTAACCGGCGATTTCAAACGCCTTGTACATGATGTCCGGCCGATGGTTGCGGATCGCGCCGGACGAAAGCTCCACGCCGTTGCAGACGATGTCGTATTGATAGGCCTTGATCGTCAGCGGATCCTGGGTTTCCAGCGCTTCCAGTTCGCCCTGCGGCATGCTGAACGGGTTGTGGCTGAAATCGATCTTCTTGGCGTCCTCGTCATATTCGAACATCGGGAAATCGACGATCCAGCAGAATTTATACGTGTTCTGCTCGATCAGGTTCAGCTCGGTGGCGATGCGGGTGCGCGCCAGGCCGGCCAGCTTGGCGGCCTGGGCTTCCTTGCCGGCGGCAAAGAAACAGCCGTCATCCGGGCCAAGGCCCAGCGCGTCATAGAGCGCCAGCATCCCGGCTTCGCCATGGTTCTTGGCAATCGGGCCGCCAAACTCGCCGCCCTTGCGGGTGACATAGCCCAGGCCGGCATAGCCCTCGCTGCGGGCCCATTCGTTCATGTCGTCGAAAAATTTGCGGCTCTTGTCGGCCGTGCCCGGTGCCGGAATGGCGCGCACGACATTGCCGGATTCGACCATCTTGGCGAACAGGCCAAAACCCGAACCGACGAAATGAGATGAAACATCATTAATTATCAATGGGTTACGCAAATCGGGCTTGTCATTGCCATAGCGAAGCATCGATTCCGCATAGGGAATGCGCGGGAAGGCGCCCTTGGTGACGGCCCAGGGCTCACGCCCGCCGAAACCGGCAAACTCCTCGAACACCCCGGCAAGCACCGGCTCAATGGCAGCAAAAACATCATCTTGCGTGACAAAGCTCATTTCGAAATCGAGCTGGTAGAACTCGCCGGGGCTGCGGTCAGCCCGCGCGTCTTCATCGCGGAAGCAGGGCGCGATCTGGAAATAACGGTCAAAACCCGCCACCATCAGCAGCTGCTTGAACATCTGCGGCGCCTGGGGCAGCGCATAGAATTTGCCTGGGTGCACACGGCTGGGCACCAGATAATCGCGCGCGCCTTCCGGGCTGCTGGCCGTGAGGATCGGCGTCTGGAACTCGGTGAAGCCCTGATCGATCATGCGGCGGCGCAGCGACGCGATCACCCCGCTGCGCAGGATGATGTTCTGGTGCAAGCGGTCGCGCCGCAGATCGAGGAAGCGATATTTCAGGCGGATATCCTCGGGATATTCGGCCTCACCCGCCACCGGCATCGGCAGTTCATCGGCGGTGGACTGGATGGTGATATCCTTGGCGCGCACTTCCACTTCGCCGGTGGGCAGCCGGCTGTTGATGGCGCCGGCATCGCGCAGCACCACCTCACCCACGATGGTGACAACCGATTCCACCCGGATGCGATCCAGCACCGGGAAGGCCGGCGACGATGGGCCGGCGACGATCTGGGTGAGGCCATGATGGTCGCGCAGATCGACAAACAGCACGCCGCCATGGTCACGCTTGCGGTGGACCCAGCCCGACAGTTTCACCGTCTGGCCGGCATCGGCGGCGCGCAGGGCGGCGCAATTGTGGGTGCGATAAGCGTGCATAATCCCGTGTTCCGGCAACTTTGTTTTGAAGGGCGGCTAGCACACGTCATTCAGCACTTTGTCAAGCGGCGAGATTGGAGTAACGGGCGCCATGCACATCCATCCGCTGGTGACGGACACCGCGACGCTCGAAGCTCTTTGCGCCCGTTGGGCATCCGCCGATTTCATCGCGGTGGACACCGAATTCATGCGCGAGAGCACCTATTACCCCGATCTGTGCCTGGTGCAGGTCGCCTGCTCCAACGAGGCGGCCGCGATCGATCCCAAGAGCCCTGATCTTGATCTGGCGCCCCTGCTGCGCCTGCTGGTGGAAGAACCGGTGCTCAAGGTGTTCCACGCCGGCGGCCAGGATCTGGAGATCATCTACAATCTCACCGGCAAGACGCCGCAGCCGCTGTTCGATACCCAGATCGCCGCCATGGCGCTGGGGCTGGGCGAGCAGATTGGCTATACCAACCTCGTTGCGGCCTATGCCAATATCCAGATCGACAAGGGCGCCCGCTTCACCGATTGGGCACGCCGGCCGCTGAACGATCGCCAGATTGATTATGCCATTGGCGATGTCACTCATCTTGCTGCCATTTTTCCGCGCATGGTGGAAAAATTGCGTCGCACCGGCCGCGGCGAATGGCTGGATGACGAGATGGCCCGTGCATCCGATCCGGCCACCTATGCCAATGATCCGGAAAAGGCGTGGGAGCGCCTGCGCCTGCCCAGCCGCAAGGCCGATGTGCTGGGCCGCTTGAAGGCGCTGGCGCGCTGGCGCGAACTGGAAGCGCAAGACAAGGATGTGCCGCGCGGACGCATCGTGAAGGATGAGACCCTGGCTGATCTGGCCTCCTCCCCGCCCCGCACCCAGGCCGATCTGGCCAAGGTGCGCGGCCTGTCGGCAGCCTGGGCCGCCAATGGCATCGGCAGCCGGCTTATGGCCGCACTGGAGGCTGCAGGGCCGTTGGGGCCCGAAGACATGCCGGCGCGCGAACCGCAGCGGCCCGGCCTGTCATCCGAAGGCGCTTTGATCGCTGACTTGTTGAAGTTGTTACTGAAAATCCGCGCGAAAGAAGCCGGCGTGGCGCCGCGCCTCATTGTGCGCGCCGATGATCTGGAAGCCTTGGCGGCCGGCCAGCGCGAGGGGCTGGAAATGCTGAAAGGCTGGCGCCACGAAATATTCGGAGCCGATGCGCTGGCGCTGGTGGAAGGCCGGCTGGGCTTTGCCGTGGCCGGCGGCAAGTTGAAGATGAGCCAGTTGAGCGGGGATTGATCGGCCGCTGGGCGCAGCATTCAATTCACGACCAGCCGCGCCGGCAACTCCAGCGCATTGCCCAACAGCTTCAAACGCCGCAGCACCGCATCGCCGGCCAGATCAGCATGGGCATGGCCAAGGCGCAGGCAAAGATCACCCCCGTCGCGTTCCAGCCGGCTGACCGCCAACCCCTCGGCCGTGCCGCCAGTGAGGCGCTGGCCCAGCCGCAACGCCAGGCCCCACACCCGCGCCTGGGCCAGCAGCGGCGCCGGGCACAGCTGCATCAAGGTGGCCATGATTGGCGCATTCATGCTGCCGCCGAAACAGGCGTGCAGGGCGGCGGCCAAGGCGGCGCGCTCCGCCGCTGTGACGCCCACCCAATTGCCGTGCAACGCCACATCCACCCCGCGCTCTGCGCGGAAATCCGGGTGCGCACGCCAGGCGATATCGGACAGCAGGCAGGCCGCCAGGCGCAAGCGGCGCACCGGGGCCGGCTCATCGGCAAACAGCGGGTCCATCCAATTGAACAACATGTCGCCATGCTCGGCAAAACGCCCCTGCCGCGTCCCTTCACTGCGCGCAGCCTCGATCAACGGATCAAGCGCGCGCACCTCGGGGGCGAGATCGGCATAGAGCAGCCCTTCGCGCAGGCCGAACCCCGAGGCGATAACGCTGGACGATCCCAGCTTCTTCACAACCGCCGCCAGCAGCATCGCCGCCCCTGGCAGCGACGGCAACCGCGAGGTTGAAAGATGCGGCACGGCCCGCAACGTGGCGGCGTCCATGTGCGTCAGGCTGCGGAACAGGGTGGCCGGGACCGTGGGCGGCATTTCATATTGGTGCACGATCGGCAGCGGATGATCGCTCATCCAGATGTGGATTTGCGCCAGCGCGCGCCACGATCCGCCCACCATGTAAAACGGCCTGCCGCGGCCTTCATCAGCCCAACCAACCTGATCCAGCGCCTTGGCGATGAACGGGCCCAGGGCCCGACGATCGCGCTTGCGCACGGCATCCAGCCGCAGCGCGCCAATGGGCAGGGAAATGCGGTTGCCAATGGTGCCGCCATGCACCCGGATCAGTTCCAGGCTGCCGCCACCCAGATCACCGACCACGCCATCGGCATCCGGAATGCCCGAAACCAGGCCAAAGGCCGCCCCGCGTGCTTCGGCCTCGCCATCGATGATTTCGATGGCCAGCCCGCTTTCCCGCTCAACCCGATCGATGAAGGCCTGGCCGTTGCTGGCCTCTCGCACGGCCGCAGTGGCAACCGTGCGCACCTGCGCGATGCCCATGGCACGGGTGAGGGCCGCAAAGCGGCGGAGGCCGGCCACCGCCACGTCCATCGCGCCCTTGGAAAGCCGGCCATTGCTTGCCAAGCCGCGGCCAAGGCCGGCCATCACCTTTTCGTTGAACATCGTCGCCGGCATGCGGGTGCGACCCTGATAGACAACCAGCCGGATCGAATTGCTGCCGATATCGATGATGGCACAGCGATCATCGCCAACCGGCGATCTGGCCGCTTGTTCCGCCAATCCCATCCGGCGCGCAAGGCTGAGCATGGGTTCAGGCAAGGCCGGCGGCATCGGTCTGGTCGTCAAGGTCATCGATTTCATCGGGCAGCAGCAGCACCGGCACAGCGGTGGCATCCCGCATCTGGCCCCGGCCGGAAAGCGATGGGTTGGTCATGAAATAGCGGTGCAGGTTGAACGGTTCCTCGCGATCGGCGGCCACCCGGGCATAACGCCCTCGCGCATCCATTTCCCAGCTCTGCTGATTGTCCTTCAGATTGGCGACCATCACCTGATCCACCACCTGCGCGTGCACGGTGGGGTTTTCGATTGGCACCATGATTTCCACCCGCCGATCAAGGTTGCGCGGCATCCAATCGGCCGAACTGATGAACACCAGCGCCTCCGGGCTGGGCAGAGCGTGGCCATTGCCAAACACGCAGATGCGGCTGTGCTCCAGAAAGCGCCCGATCACGGATTTGACCCGGATATTGTCCGACAGGCCGGGCACACCCGGGCGCAGGCAACAGATGCCGCGCACGATCAGATCAATCTCCACGCCGGCAGCGCTGGCGTCATACAGCTTCTCGATGATGCCGGTATCCACCAGGCTGTTCAGCTTGACCCAGATGGC
>CAZHTW010000078.1:0-13129 GCA_964535865.1 uncultured Sandarakinorhabdus sp.
GCGCCGAATTTGACGAGAAGAGCGAGGAAAAGCGCCCGACCGTGCAGGTGGGCGACCCGTTCACCGAGAAACTGCTGATCGAGGCGTGCCTGGAGCTGATGGCATCGGATGCCATCGTGGCCATTCAGGACATGGGCGCGGCCGGCCTTACCAGCAGCAGCGTCGAAATGGCATCCAAGGGCGGCGTGGGCATCCGCCTCGATCTGGACAAGGTGCCCTGCCGCGAGACCGGCATGACGCCGTATGAAATGATGCTGTCCGAAAGCCAAGAGCGGATGCTGATGGTGCTGAAGCCGGGCCGCGAAGCCTTTGCCGAAGCGATCTTCCGCAAGTGGGAGCTGGATTTCGCCGTGATCGGCGAAGTGGTGAATGGCGGCGACCTGACCATGACCTTCCACGGCGAAACCGTGGGCCGCATCCCGCTCGATCCGCTGGCCGATGCCGCGCCGAAATATGACCGGCCGCATGTGCCGACGCCGAAGCGGGCGCCACTGGGCGACGTGCCGGCCAGCGCCAGCATCGCCGCCGACCTCAAGACCCTGATGGCCAGTGCGGACCTGTGCTCACGCCGCTGGATCTGGGAACAATATGATTGCCAGGTGGGCGCCGACACGCTGCAGCGGCCGGGCGGCGACGCGGCGGTGGTGCGCGTGCACGGCACCAGGAAGGCGCTGGCCATTGCCACCGATTGCAGCCCGCGTTATTGCTTTGCCGATCCGCATGAGGGCGGCAAGCAGGCCGTGGCCGAAACCTGGCGCAACATCATCGCGGTGGGCGGCAAACCGCTGGCGATCACCAACTGCCTGAACTTTGCCTCCCCGCAGAATCCGGTGATCATGGGGCAGCTGGTGGGCTGCATCGAGGGCATGGCCGAAGCCTGCCGGGCGCTGGACTATCCGGTCGTGTCGGGCAATGTCTCGCTTTACAACGAAAGCCGGGCCACGGGCGGCGGCAACGCCATCCTGCCCACCCCGGCCATCGGCGGCGTCGGCCTGTTGGCCGAGTATGACAAGCAGATGGATCTGGCCTTCAAGGCGACCGGTGAGGGCATCTGGCTGATCGGTTCAGCCGGATCGCATCTGGGCCAGTCGCTGTGGCTGCGCGAATGCCATGTCCGCGAAGATGGCCCGCCGCCCCCGGTTGATCTGGTGGCCGAACGCGCCGCCGGTGAACAGGTGGCGGCGCTGATCGCCGCTGGCGCGGTGACGGCCGTGCATGATCTGTCCGACGGTGGCCTGGTGGTGGCGCTGGCCGAAATGGCGCTGGCCAGTGGGCTGGGTGCGGTGGTGGATGCGGTGCTGACCGCCGCGACGGCCTTTGGCGAGGATCAGGGCCGGTATCTGGTGACGGCACCAGCCGGCGTGGAGATTGCGGGCGCCACCCGCATCGGCACGGTGGGCGGTGACGCGCTGGTGCTGAACGGTGAAGCGGTGGCGCTGGCCGAGCTCAAGCGGCTGCACGAGGATGCGCTGCCGGCGATGATCCGCGGCTGATCCTCAACGTGCCCTGAAGCGCAGCAATATGGTGGCGGCGATGGCCAGCAGCAGGATGGCGCTGGCTTCGAAGATGATCGATTGCGGTGCCATTTCCTTGCCCTGCAGCACGATCAGCCGGGCCAACGCGGTGATGGCGATGAAGATCGGATAGACCACCGGCACCGCGGCGTTGGCATAAAAGGCCGCCACCATGCCGATGACCTCGGTATAAAGGAACATCAGCAATATATCGGCCAGGTTGATGTTCTGCGCCTGCCACACGCGCAGCAGTTCCAGCGCCACGGCCCCCAGCGTCATCAACGCGATCAGGAACAACAGGCCGCGTTCGACCCAGCCAAAGATGCTCAGCGCGCGGGCACGGTCGGCGGGGCTGAGGCCTTCGTGGGTGGGTTCATCCATGCCGGACAGCGTAATCGCTGGCTCAGGCAAAATCCAAACCAATATCGGCGGCTGGCGCACTTTGGGTGATGCGGCCGACGCTGATATAGGTGACGCCGGTTTCGGCAATGGCGCGGATGCTGTCCAGCCGCACGCCACCCGATGCCTCGGTTGGCACCCGGCCGGCAATCAGCGCCACGGCGGCGCGCAACATTGGCACGTCCATATTGTCGAGCAGCAGCCGGTCGGCACCGGCGGCCAGCGCCGGCTCGATCTGGTCGATGCGGTCAACCTCCACCACCACGCCGTGCAGCCCGGCGGCCTTGGCGGCGCGCACCGCCGGTTCAACGCCGCCGGCCACCGCGATGTGATTGTCCTTGATCATCACGCCATCATCCAGCCGCATGCGGTGGTTGGTCGCCCCGCCCATACGGGTGGCATATTTTTCCAGCACGCGCAGGCCGGGAAGCGTCTTGCGCGTATCGAGCAGGATGGCGCCGGTGCCGGCGATGGCGTCAACATGGGCGCGCGTCATGGTGGCAATGCCGGTGAGGTGCTGCACCGTGTTGAGTGCTGAACGTTCGGCGGTGAGCAGGGCGCGGGCCTTGCCTTCGATGCGCATCACCGCCGTGCCGGCCGCGACGGCATCGCCATCCTGGGCCAGATGCGTGACCAGGCAATCAGGATCGCAGGCGCGGAAGAAGGCTTCGGCAAGGCCCAGGCCGGCGAGCACCACGTCATCGCGGCTGGCCATCACGGCGGTGAGCCGGGCGTCGGCCGGGATCACCGCGGCCGACGTGATATCCCCGCCGGCCCCCGTGTCTTCGGCCAGGGTGGCAGCGACGAAGAAGGCGAGATCCATCTCCTCCAGCATCAGGCTGACATGTCCAGCATGCGATCCAGGCTGCGCTTGGCGGCGATGCGGATATCCTCCGGCACCTCCACCACCGGCGACAGATCGCGCAGGCATGAGTGGAGTTTCTGCAGCGTGTTGAGCGCCATATAGGGGCACATGTTGCAGCCGCAATTGCCATCGGCACCAGGCGCGCCGATGAACAATTTGTGCGGAGCGGCCTTTTGCATCTGGTGGATGATGTGCGGTTCGGTGGCGACCAGCATCACCGGGTCGCGGCGCTCGCTGGCCTGCTTGAGGATGCCGCTGGTGGCGCCGACATAATCGGCCAGTTCCAGGATCGGCGCCGGGCATTCCGGGTGAGCCAGCACCGGCGCATCCGGATATTGCGCCTTCAGCTTGAGCAATTCCGTCACCGAGAAACGCTCGTGCACGATGCACGAACCATCCCACAGCAACATCTCGCGCCCGGTCTTGCGGCTCAGCCAGGCGCCCAGATGCTTGTCGGGTGCGAACAATATCTTCTGATCCCTGGGGATTTGCGCGATGATGCGTTCGGCCGAGCTGGACGTGACGATGATGTCGCTCTCCGCCTTCACCGCCGCCGAACAGTTGATGTAGGTGAGCGCCAGATGATCGGGGTGGGCGCGGCGGAAGCGGGCAAAGTCATCCGGCGGGGCCGAATCCTCAAGGCTGCACCCGGCCTTGAGATCGGGCAGCACCACGGTTTTCTGGGGTGAGAGGATTTTCGCCACCTCCGCCATGAACTTCACACCGCAAAAGGCGATCACATCCGCATCGGTTGCGGCGGCCTTGCGCGACAGATCAAGGCTGTCGCCGACGAAATCGGCAATGTCCTGAATTTCGGGGGCCTGATAATAATGCGCCAGGATGACGGCGTTGCGCTCCTGCTTCAGCCTCACAATCTCGGCCTTCACGTCCAGCGCAGGCGCGCCGCCCAACAGGTTCAACCGGGCATCCATCAGACCAGACTCCACACATCATCGGCGCGCGTCACCAGCCCGCGCCGTTCCAGATCAATCAGATGCGCCAGCACGCTGCGGCCAGCGGCCGGGTGCAGGCGTTTGTCGACCATGGCATACATCGCTGCCACCATCTGCGGGATCGTCACCAGGCCTTCGCCGATGGCGCGGACCACCTGATTCTCGCGCTGGCGGCGGTGGGCGAGCAGATGCTTCACGAAGCGCTGCGGATCGGTCACCGGCTCGCCGTGGGTGGGATGATAGATCAGGTCGTCGCGGACCATCAGCTTTTCGAGGCTGGCCATGTAATCCGCCATGTCGCCATCGGGCGGCGCGACCACGGTGGTGCTCCAGCCCATGACATGATCGCCGGTGAACAGCGCCCTTTCCTGTTCCAGCGCAAAACACAGATGGTTGCTGGTATGACCCGGCGTGTGCACGGCGGTGAGCGTCCAACCGGGACCGGACACGCTTTCCCCGTCAGCCAGCACGCGATCAGGCGCGTAAGTCGCATCAAAGCCGGCATCGGCGCGCGGGCCATCATCGCTCAAGACCAGTGGCGCGCAGCCGACAATCTGTGCCCCCGTCACGGCCTTCAGTGCCGGGGCGGCGGGTGAGTGGTCCATATGGGTGTGGGTGATGACGATGTGGGACACCGTCTCGCCGGCCAGCCCGTCGATCAGGGCGCGGATGTGCGCCGGATCATCCGGGCCGGGATCGATCACCGCGACCGTGCCGCCAGGCGCGCCCACCACGAAGGTACCGGTGCCGGTGAAGGTGAAGGGCGACGGGTTCTTGGCCAACAGCCGGCGCACCAGCGGCGAACGCGGCACAAGCAGGCCATAAGCGGCACTGTCGGGGTGAGCAGCCAGATCCATGGCCTCCATGTGGCAGCGGCCACGGCAGATTGAAAGGCCCATAAGCAACAAGCCGGCTTGGCAAGGCGGCTGCGTTGACGCATGCCAGCGGAAAATCCGGAGGCAATGATGACGTATGATGTGGTGATCGTGGGCGGCGGCCATGGCGGCGCGGCACAGGCGGCGCAGCTGCGGCAGCGTGGCTTTGCCGGCAGCCTGGCCATCATCACCGCCGAACCCGAACTGCCCTATGAGCGCCCGCCCTTGTCAAAGGAATATCTGGCCGGCGAGAAGAGCTTTGAGCGCATGCTGCTGCGCCCGCCGGCCTTTTGGGCGGAGCGCAATGTCGACATCCTCACCGGCACCCGCGTCACGGCAGTGGATGCGGCGGCGCACCGGCTGGACACCAGCGCCGGCCCGATTGCCTATGGCCAGTTGGTGTGGGCCGGCGGCGGCGATGCGCGGCAACTGACGTGCCCCGGCCATGATCTGGCCGGCATCCACGCCATCCGCACCCGCGCCGATGTGGACGGGCTGATCGCCGCACTCGGGGAATCACGCGATATCATTGTGGTGGGCGGTGGTTACATTGGCCTCGAATCGGCTGCCGTGCTGACCAAATTGGGCCACCACGTCACCCTGTTCGAAGCGCTCGACCGTGTTCTGGCCCGCGTTGCCGGCCCCGACCTGTCCCGCTTCTATGAAGCCGAACATCGCGCCCATGGCGTGGTGATCGAAACGGCTGCGCAGGTGGCAGAGATCACCGGCGCCGATGGCCGGGTGACGGGCGTTCGCCTGGCCGATGGTCGGCAGTTTGCCGCCGATCTGGTGATCGTGGGCATCGGCATCGTGCCATCGGTGCAGCCGCTGATCGACGCCGGTGCCCGGGGCGGGAATGGGGTTTGGGTGGACGATCACTGCCACACCAGCCTGCCCGATGTGTTCGCCATCGGCGACTGCGCGCTTCATGCCAACCGCTTTGCCGGCGGGGCCGAAATAAGGTTGGAATCGGTGCAGAACGCCGCCGACATGGCCATCACCGTGGCGCGCGCCATCGCCGGCGATCCCGCGCCCTACAATGCGGTGCCGTGGTTCTGGTCCAACCAATATGATCTGCGGCTGCAAACCATGGGGCTGAGCATCGGCCATGATGCCACGGTGTTGCGCGGCGATCCGGCGACGCGCAGTTTCTCCCTCGTCTATCTGAAGCAGGGGCGCGTCATCGCGCTGGACTGTGTGAACGCGGCGCGTGATTATGTGCAGGGCAAGGCGCTGGTGGAACAGGGCGTGGCCGTACCGGTGGACGCGCTGGCCGATGTGAGCATGCCGTTGAAGACGTGGCACAAGGCCTGAGGGGGCAGATATGGACGTTTCACGGCGCAGCGCGTTCGCGCTGGCGGGGGTGGCCGCAGCAACACAGGCCAGCGCCATCACCATCCGGCCAATGCTGCCCGATCCCACAGGATTCCAGCCTGCACCGGGCGTGGCGCATCTGAAATATAATGAAAATCCGCTTGGCCCGCCGAAATCGGCCATTCAGGCCATGGCCGAACTGGCACGCAGCAGCTGGTATTACGCCGATGATGCCGAGGAGCGCTTGAAGGCGATGATCGGCAAGCGGCTGGGCGTGCCGGCATCACAGGTGGTGCTGGGCCATGGCAGTTCGGAAGTGATCACCAGCGCCGCCCTGGCGTGGGGCAAGCGCGGTACCATCCTGATCCCGGCGCTGCAATTTGATGAGCCCTTGCTTTATCCGATGGCGCAAGGGCTTAATTATCGCCGGGTGGCCATGGCCCCCGATCTTGGCATTGATCTGGGCGCGCTGGCCCGGGCTGCCGCTGCGCCCGATGTGGCGATGATCTATCTGTGCAATCCCAACAATCCCACCGGCATGATGCTGCCGGCGGCCGATCTGGTGGCGTTTGCCCGGGCGCTGCCGCCGCGCGTGACGCTGCTGGTGGATGAAGCCTATATGGAACTGGCCGATGATCCGGCCGCCGCCACCATGCTGCCGCTGGTCCATGCCGGTGCCAACATCATCGTCACCCGCACTTTTTCCAAGCTTTTTGGCATGGCGGGCCTGCGCATCGGCTATGCCGTGGCATCACCGGCCAACGCCGACGCTTTGAAGCGCCACCGGCTGACCATCAGCCTGAATGCGCCCGGCCTGTCCGCCGCCATCGCCGCCTGGGATGACGGGGCATTTCAGGCGCAAAGCCGCACCGCGATCATGGCCGCGCGCCGGGTGTTGCAGGCGGCCGTGGCCCGGGCCGGCACCGTCGCCCTGCCCAGCCAGACCAATTTCCTGTTCGTGAAGGTGGGCGATGCCAACCGCTTTGCCGCCGCCATGGCGCAGCGCGGCATATTGGTGCGCGGGGCGTGGGGGCCGGCCTGGCCTAATTGGTCGCGCGTGTCGACCGGGTGGCTGGCCGATGTGGAACGCTATGCCAGGGCCCTGCCGGAACTGGTCAACGCCTGACTTGCCAGCCAAGGCCGCCCGGCGCATGCAATGGCCAACGAGAACAAGGGAGTTCGCCCATGGCCAGCAAGGTTATTCTGACTGTCATCGGCTCTGATCGGCCCGGCCTGACGGCGGCGCTGGCCCAGGCCGTGCTCGATTCGGGCGGCAACTGGCTGGAATCGCATCTGGCCCGGCTGGCCGGGCGCTATGTGGGCAGCGTGCTGGTGGAGATTCCCGCCGATCAGCTGGCGGCGCTGCACAAGGCCGTGGCCGATGTCGATGCCAAGGGGCTGAATGTCAGCCTGGTCGATGCCGGCGATGCGCAGCCCGATGCCGGCACCAGGCTGACGCTGCAACTGGTGGCGCAGGATCGCCCCGGCATTGTGAACGAACTGGCGCAGGCGCTGGTGCCGTTGAAGGTGAACATCGAGCAGATGGAAACCACGGCTGAAGATGGTGCCTGGTCGGGCGCGCGGCTGTTCCGCGCCGAAGTGGTCGCCCGCCTGCCGGCCGGGGTGAGCGAAGCCGATGTGCAGGCGGCGCTGGAAGGCGTGTCGGCGGAGATCATGGTCGATCTGGCCTGAACATAACCCCACAGTTTGGCGGTTTGCGCGCGACTCAGAACCGGGATAGCGTGCGCCAAAATCGCCGTTGGGAGTTTGAGGATGGCCGATCAGTTTGACTTCATCATCGTGGGCGCCGGTTCGGCCGGCTGCGCGCTGGCCAACCGCCTCTCTGCCGATCCTGCCACCCGCGTTCTGCTGCTGGAAGCCGGCGGCAACGACAACAACATGCTGATCCAGATGCCGGCCGGCATCGCCAACATCATCCCGCCCGACAAGGACAGCCCGTTCGACTGGAAATATTGGACGGAGCCGCAGGCGCATCTGGATGGTCGCCGCCTGTTCTGGCCGCGCGGGAAGGCCCTGGGCGGATCATCGTCGATCAACGGCATGGTCTATATCCGCGGCCATGCCAGCGATTACAACCGCTGGAGCCAGCTGGGACTGACCGGCTGGGGCTGGGACGATGTGCTGCCATATTTCCGCAAGGCCGAGGATTCGGAACGCGGCGCCGACGACTATCACGGCGCCGGCGGCCCGCTGCACAGCAGCCGCAAGGGCGCCCTGCCCAATGTGTTGAACGAAGCCTTCATGCAGGCCGCCGTTCAGGCCGGCTACACCCGCACGGATGATTTCAACGGGCCACAGTTCGAAGGCGCCGGCCAATATGATGCCACCATCAAGGATGGGGAGCGATTTTCCGCCGCCAAGGCCTATCTGACGCCCGAAGTGCGCCAGCGCACCAATCTGGAAATCCGCACCGGCATCCAGGCACGCCGCGTGTTGTTTGAAGGCAAGCGCGCCAATGGCGTCAGCTATACCCAAGGCAAGGCCGAAGGGCGCGCGCTGGGCCGGGAGATCATTCTGTGCGGCGGCGCGGTGAACAGCCCGCAGCTGCTGATGCTGTCAGGCATCGGGCCGGCCGCGCATCTTCAGGCCATGGGCATCCCCGTCGTGGCAGACAGTCCGGATGTGGGCGGCAATCTGCAGGACCATCTGGACGTGATCGTGCAATGGCATTGCAGCCAGCCTGTGACGCTGAACAACAACAGCAAATTCATCAACAAGCTGATCGCGCTGGGCAAATGGACCTTCACCCGCACCGGCAACGGCGCCCATATGCCAACGCCGGTGGGGGCGTTCCTCTCCACCCGCGAGGGCCTGGCCGCGCCCGACATCCAGATGCACTTCATGCCGGTGCGCGGCAATCCGCATGGACGCGGGCAGATGGATGGTCGCCATGGCTATCAAGTGCATGTGTGCCAGCTGCGCCCGGAAAGCCGCGGCACGGTCCGGCTCAAGTCACCCGATCCGCTCGGCCACCCGGCGATCGATCCCAATTATCTTTCGGCGCCGGAAGATGTGCAGACGCTGGTGGCCGGCGTGGAGATCGCCCGCCGCATCGGTGCCCAGCCGGCCTTTGCAGCCTATAATGATGGCGAAGCCTGGCCGGGGCCGGAGGTGACCGATCGCGCCACCCTGCTGGAAAAGATGCGCGGTTGGGCCGAAACCATATATCACCCGGTTGGCACCTGCCGGATGGGCGTTGACGAGCATGCCGTGGTGGATGGCCAGCTGCGCGTGAACGGCGTGGAAGGCCTGCGCGTGGTGGATGCCAGCGTGATGCCCTATCTGGTGTCAGGCAACACCAACGCACCGACCATCATGATCGCCGAAAAGGCCGCCGACATCATCGCCAGCCGCGTGAAGCTGGAACGCAAGCTGGGGCTGGCCGCGTGAGTGCCGCCGCCTTCACCATTCCGGTGAACGAGGCCGAAGTTGCGTGGATTCGCGACCGGGTCGCAGCCTATCGCTGGTTTGAAGAGCCGCCGAACGCCGGCTGGCAGCACGGGGCCAACCGCGATTACCTGCAGCGGCTGCAAGCGCACTGGCTGGACGGTCATGATTGGGCAGGCGCGGTCGCGCATCTCAACCGGCTGCCGCATATGCGCGTGGCCGTGGGCGAGGACGGCGGCAAGCCCTTCCACCTTCATTGCGTGCACCTGCGCTCCAGCCGGCCCGATGCGCAGCCGCTGCTGATCGCGCATGGCTGGCCGGGGTCGATCCTGGAATTTGATGCGATCATCGAACGTCTGGCCGAACCGGAGGACCCTGCCGCCCCGGCCTTCCATGTCGTGGCACCGTCCCTGCCCGGCTATGCTTGGTCAGACCGGCCGTCGGCGCCGATCGGCCCGCGCGAAGTGGCCCGCCGTTATGACGCGCTGATGGGGGCGCTGGGCTATGATCGCTATATCTATCAGGGCGGCGATTGGGGCTGCGTGATCGGTGGCTGGATCGGGCTTGATTCGGCGCGGGTGGCCGCCATTCACCTCAACGGCTTTGGCTTGCGCCCGGCCGATATGGCACCGAAATCGCCCGACGAGCTGGCCTGGCTGCAAAAGGCGGTCGCGATGCGCGAACAGGAAACCGCCTATCTGCAGTTGCAGGGCACCAAGCCGCAAAGCCTGGGCTTTGCCATGATGGATTCGCCGATGGGCGTGGCCGCCTGGTTTGCCGAAAAGTTCGTCGGCTGGTCGGATGTTCCCGGCGATTATGTCGATCCGCCGTTCACCATGGATCAGATGCTCACCAACATCATGATCTATCTGACCACCCGCAGCTTTCTCAGCGCGACGTGGATTTATCGCGGCCTGTTTCTGGAGGGTGGCTTTGCCATGCCGGCCGGGGCAAGGGTGGCGGTGCCGGTGGGTGTTGCCGCCTTCCCGCGCGATCTGCTCGCCTTCCCGCCGCGCGCCATGGTGGAACGCGGCTATCATGTCGCACATTGGACAACGATGCCGCGCGGCGGCCATTTCGCCAGCCTCGAAGAGCCGGAGCTGTTTCTGGCCGATGTCAGGGCATTTGTCGCAGGCCTGTGATGGGTGCACCGGTCTGGGAGGTGGCAAAGGGGCTGACGGACTATCCGTTCGCGCTGGCCCGGATGCAGGGAATCGCGCCCGCGATTCGCGCCGGCACTGAATCCGAACGCATCTGGTTGGTCGAACATCCGCCGCTCTACACAGCAGGCACCAGCGCCAACCCGGCAGAACTTGTTGATCCGCAACGCTTTCCGGTGTTCGATGCCGGGCGCGGCGGCCGTTTCACCTATCACGGGCCGGGCCAGCGCGTGGTGTATGTGATGCTCGACCTTGCTGCGCGCGGGCGCGACGTGCGCATATTTGTCGCGGCTCTGGAACAATGGCTGATCGACACGCTTTCCGATTTTGGTGTCTGCGGCACGATCATCCCCGGCAAAGTTGGGGTCTGGGTGACCGGTCAGCACGGCCCGGCCAAGATCGCAGCGATCGGCATCCGTGTTCAGCGCTGGGTCACCTTGCACGGAATATCGTTGAACGTTCGGCCTGACTTGAATGATTTCAGCGGGATAATCCCGTGCGGTCTGGCGGAGCCGGTGACCAGTCTTGCGGCGCTGGGCAATGATGTGCCGATGGCCCATGTCGATCAGGCGCTGTCACGCCATTTCCCGGCGATGCTGCAACGCCTCACCGCATGACCGCCGGCTGAACGCAACGTGGCGCTTGCAGGAATCCATCGGCATCGCTAATGTCTACCGCTGTTGGGGGATTAAGATTTGCGGATCCCAACTCGTCCTGGGTCCAGGCGATTTGCTTTTTCAAGGAGTTTGAACAATGACCATCATCGAAAAGCTGAAGACCGCTTCGATCATCGCCGGCGCCGCTCTGCTCGTCGTCGCTTGCGGCGAAAAGAAGGCCGAAGAAGCTCCGGCCGCTGAAGCCCCGGCCGCTGAAGCCGCTCCGGCTCCGGAAGCCGCTCCGGCTGCTGACGCCATGGCCCCGGCTGCTGACGCCGCCGCTCCGGCCGCTGAAGCTGCTCCGGCCGCTGAAGCTGCTCCGGCCGCTGAAGCTCCGGCTGCCAAGTAAGTTCGACTTTTCGTCGAATTGCTTTAGGAAGGGCCGTCCCGGTTGGGGCGGCCCTTTTTCTTTGGGGAAGGAAAACCAATGAGTCTCGAACAGATCACCGAACAGATGACCCAGCGCATCGGCGCTGGCGGCCAGTTCAAGAAATCGGTCAAATTCGATTTCGGCGCCGACGGCCTGGTCCGCATTGACGACACGGTTTCGCCGGTTGTCGTGAGCAACGAAGACGGCCCGACGGCCTGCACCGTGAAGGTCACGATGGCCGATTTCATGGAAATCGCCACGGGCAAGCAGAATGCCCAGATGGCGTTCATGATGGGCAAGCTGAAGATCGAAGGCGACATGTCAGTTGCCCTGTCGTTGGGCAGCATCCTGGGCTGAACCGTTCGGCTGGCGCACCGGGCAGGCTGATGGCGGCCCGGTGCAACGCCCCCTGCAAAGTGAGAAGAACATGACGTCGCGCTTGATCCTGTGGGCGGCCGGCCTTGCCGTTCTGCTGAGCAGCGCAGCTGATGCCGCGCCGCGCAAGGCCAAACGCCCAGTGCGCAAGGCCACGGCCAAAGTGGTGGCCAAGCCCCGGCCGCCACTGCCACCGGTCACGCCGGGCATCATGATTCCCAAAGCGGTGGTGCTGACCAAGCCCTTGCCCGCCGAAGCCCGCGCCCATGCAATCTGGACGTTGCGGGCGGCCTTGAATGTTGCGGCGCTGCAGTGCCAATATTCGCCGTTCCTGCGCTCGGTGGACAATTACAACCAGATGCTGCGCAAGCATGGCCCGGAAGTGATGGCGGCGCAGACCATGATGACCAGATATTTCATGCGCACCGTGAAGCGCGGCGGCCTTGCGGCCTTCGATCGCTACAACACCCGCAGCTACAACAGTTTTTCGACGCTTGATGCGCAGTATAATTTTTGTTGGGCGGCTGGGCAGGCCGGCCAGGCCGTGCGCATGGCCAATGTTGGCACCATGGCTGCCACAGCCGATGCCCATGTGCCATTGGTGCGCGCTGCGCTGGGCTATGTGCCGCCGGCTGCGGGGTTGGTGGTGCCCGAAATCAAGATCCCGGCCTTCACGGGCCCTGAGGTCGTCGTCAGCGCTGAATAGCACCACCACTGCCAATCAATGACAGTCCACCGCTGATCCGGGTTGCCCAGGCGCGACCCGGCCGGAAACACACATGTGGGCCCTGAATAGGCCCAATGGCAGGCACAAAGAAAAAGGGGAGCGGCTTCGCAGCCACTCCCCCAATTTCTGGTTGCCTGACGGCCGCTTACTGCGGCTGGCAGGGACCGGTCGGTGCCGGCGCCGGGGCACCGCTGAAGCTGATTTCCACGCGACGGTTCTGCGGTTCGCGCACACCATCGGCCGTATCAACCAGCGGACGACCTTCGCCGAAGGCTTCGGTGCCAACGGCAGCAGCCGGAACACCCTTGCCAGCCAGATAGGCCTTCACGGCATCAGCACGACGCTGCGAGAGCTTCACGTTATACTCGTCCTTGCCCGACTTGTCGGCGTGACCGGCCAGCGCAACGCTGGTCTGGCCCGTGGCAGCGAACTGTTCGGCTGCACGATCAAGGATCGAAGCCGCTTCAGCCGTGATGGCCGACTTGTCCCAATCGAAGAAGACGAGGAACGGAC
>CAZHTW010000079.1:0-13007 GCA_964535865.1 uncultured Sandarakinorhabdus sp.
TGTTGGTGATGGTGACCTCACCGCCCGTGGCACTGCCGCCGTCCAGCTGACCACCGAACAGACCGCCGGCCGTGACGGCAACCCCAAGCACCAGTTCGCCGGGCGCCCAGATGGTCGTGGTGCCGGCGTTGCTGATCACCAGTCGGCCGCCAACGGCATTGCCCGGGGCGACCGGCTCGCCGTCATCCACCTCGGCGTTGGCGATGAAGGTGAACTGGCCGTTCGAATCCTTGTCGGTGCGCATTTGCAGCGTGCCGCCGGCGACGTTGCTGATCTCGGCGAGGCCGCCGGTGGTGGTGCCGGCGCCCGGCGTGTTCAAATTGCTGCCACTCAAGGCGCTGGCACTGATCTCCAGATCGCTGCCCAGCAGGCGGAGGGTGCCGCCGCTGCCCTGCACCGCAACCCGGGCAGTGCCGCCGGTGGCGCTGCCGCCATAACCATCGGCGATGATCCGGGTGTCGCCAGCCACAACCAGGCTGCCACCCTGCAGCAGCACTTCAGCAAGGCCGCCAACGCCGTTGCCAGCCAGGCCGCCGGATGCGCCAGGAGCGCCACCCCGGCCGAAACTGAGCAGCTCAAGGCTGGCGATGGTCATGCTGCCATCATTCCCGCGCACCCGCGTGATGCCGCCGGTGCCATTGCCGCCCGACAGTCGCGCATCAACGGCATTGCCGCCCACGGCTGACGCATTCAGGCGCACAGCATCAACCGCCACCGTGCCAACACTGGCCACGGCCGGGCCGCCCTCATGCTGGGACAGGGTGAACTCGATGGTGCCGCCGGTGGCGTTGCCGGGATTGTTGCGCGAACTGCCGGCAACGGCCTGCGCCTGTGCATTCAGCGTGCCGCTGATCGTGGTGGTGGCCATGCTGCCCGACACGAAGTGGGGCGTGCTCAGCAGGTTGATGACACCGCCCGTGGCATTGCCGCCCCGGCCCGATTGGGCTTCGCCCTCGGCCGTGCCGCCTTCGACAGCCACGTTGAGCAACGGGCTGTTCATCTGCACCGTGCCACCGCGGTTCAACACCACAATGCGCCCGCCGGTGGCATCGCCGCCCGAGCCGCCGTCAACACCGCCATCGAACGACCCGGTGGAACCGCCGCGCGCCGCCAGATTGACCGCGATGTCGCCGAAACTGGCCACGGCCGAATTGGCCACCGGCGAGAATGGCCCGCTGGACAAGCCAAGATTGATGGAACCGCCGATGGCATTGCCACCGCTGCCCAGAACGCCGCCTTCGGTGCCACCGCCCTGACCGCCAGTGGCGTTGTTGTTGATGGTGGTGGTGCCAAAGCTCAGTGTGGTCTTGCCGGCATTGCCCAGCACGAGCAGCCCGTTCAAGCTGCCCAGCGCATCCGCGTTGCCGCCGGTGCCGCCGGTGCCATCCAAGGAGGTGCCGCCTTTGCCGCCGTTGATATTGGCGTTGATGGTGAGCTGGTTGGCCGTCAACCGGGCGCCGGTACCGGCAGGATCGCCCCGCACCGTGAAGCGCACGGCCCCCATCACGGCATTGCCGCCGTTGCCGCCATCGCCGGTGGTCGCCACCCGGGCATCGCCACCCAAGGCACCGGCGTTGATCGTCAGATTGTCGCCAAGGCTGTCCAGTTCGGCATTCAGCAGCGTGAACGACACATCGGCGCCGCTGGCGTTGCCGCCGGTGGCGCCAATGCCGCCGGTGCTGTCGGCCATCACGATGATGCCGGTGGCCTGGTGCTGGCGCGATCGCAAGTCCAACCGGATGGCGCCGCCGCTGGCCGCACCACCGGCGCCGCTGAACCCGAAGCCGCCCTGCGTCTGTGCCGACAGCCGCAACTGGCCCACGATGAAGGAACCAGGATCATTGATGATGCCGGCCGCGCCGTAACGATATTGGATGGCCGGCTGCTGGGCGTTGTTGTCGTTGCTGCCACTGGCTGCGCCACCGATCTCGCCGTTGCCGCCAAAGGCATTGGCGCGCAAGTCCACATCGCCGTTCACCGACAGGCCGCCGGCATTCATGAGAATCCGGCTGCTGCCCCCATTGGCAAAACCACCGTTGCCGCCGACAGCGCCCGATCCCGCCAGGGCACTGGCATCGAGGATCAAACCGGTGCTGAAATCGATGCGGGCATTGCCCTGCAGATCGATCAAGGCCGTGCCACCGGTGGCGCTGCCGCCATCGAGTGCGCCACCGGCCGTGCCATCAGCCCCAGCCGCCAACGCCTCGATCCGCGCCATGCTGGTGATCGAGAGGGATCCGCTGGAACCATCGCTGTTGGCCAGCACCTGCGCCGTGCCGGCGCGATAGGCGATACCGCCGCCGCCGGGGTCGCCAGCGGCGGATGCGCTGATCGTCATGCTGTTGGCGAACAGATTGCCGCCGCTGCGGATATCAAGCGTGGAGGTGCCGGCCTGCACAACCGCACCGCCCAGCTGCAGCGGGATGTCGCGCTGCCCGCCAAACATCAGCGCATCGCTGGCAATATTGATGCCGCCCGACAGGGAGATTTGACTGGATATGATCCCCCGCGCCAGGCCGCCCGTGGCACTGCCGCTCAATTCCCCATCCGCGCCCAGCAGGCTGGTCGCCCTGGACAGAATCCCGACCCCGATCCCGACAAAGGCACTCCCGCCGGCATCAACCTGAAATTGTGCCGTGCCGCCGACCGAACCGCCGCTGCGGCCGGCAGCTGCAAAGCCGCCAAAGCCGCTGGCGTTCACGGTGATGTTGTTGGCGTTCAGCACCGAACCGGTGCCAATCAACACGGTGGCCGTGCCGCCGGTGCCGGTGCCGCCGGCCTGGCCGCCTTGCGATGCGTCATCGCCTGTGCCCATCGCGAGGGCAGACATCTCGCCAGACACCGCCACAATGCCGCCGTTGCTGGCCGTCACATCGGCAAAGCCAGCGGTGCGATTGGCACCATTGCCGCCGTTGAGCCGGGTGGAGGCATCGGCCAGCACGCTGCCCGACACTTCGAGCAGTTGGCCGAAGTTGGCACCGATGCTGGCGCGGGTGCCGGCGTAAATCTCGATGTCACGCGCCGCATCCAGCGCGCCGGTGCGGGCCACCGCCTCCCCCACATCCCGCGACAGGATGGTGAGGTTTGATGTCAGCGTGGCGCTGTCAACACTCACTGTGACCGGCCCCGCGCCAGCCCCGGCCGATGCCTGGGCCGAGAACTGGCCTAGCCCGGCACCATTCGGCGCTGCGACGATATCATGGCCACCGGACAATATGATCGCATTGCCAGACACATCGGCGGCACCCGCGATCTCGAAGCCGATAGGCCGACTGCCGGTGATCAACAGTGTGATCGCATCATTTTTTGGCACTGCCATCATGTAAATGCGGTGATAGTCGCCCGGCTCGCTGATACCCGCAGGGCCGGTGATGCTGCCATCGATCGTGTTGGTGCCGCCGGCCGCCGAACCCACATTGGCGGTGATGTCAAACAGGCCGCCATTCAGGGTGAAGTTCACATCTTCGGCCATCACCAGCGCGGCCGAGCCATTCACGGATATGGAGCCGCCCATGTTCACGCGCGGGGCCACGGCAATGACATAGCTGTTGTTGCCCGGCGCATTGATCTGCGCGCCGTTCTGGATGTCGATCGCCGCCGTGCTGCCCGATGCGCCCTGCAACCGGAAGCTGTTGTTGGAAATGAACGCCGATCCGGCGGCGGCACCCACCGGATCATTGGTGGTGAGCAGCAGGCTGCCGACGTTGAACCGGGCCGTGCTGGTGAGCAGCAGGCCGCCGGGGGCATAGAACCAGATGCTGCCAAAATTGTCGCTGCTCACCGATCCGGAAAAGCTGATGGCGCGGCTGGGGTCGACCGCGATGATGCGGTTGAGCACGGTATAGCTGGAGCCGTTGATGCCCGACCCGCCCACAAAGGTGGCGTTGGCATTTGCCGGCAGAAAATCGATGGGGCCGCCGCCCGGCGAGGTGTCGAACGGCACCCAGTTGATCGTGTTCTGCGTGCTGTTGACCGAATAGATGACGTTCTGGCCGCTCTGCTGGACCGGGGTCACATTGCCAAGGATGACCGTTGGCGTGCCCAGAAAGGCCTGCGCCCGCACCACCTGCGGTTGCAGCGCCAGCATCGCCGCCAGCACCGCCGGAGACGCGCGCATTGCCAGTTGCGACCGTGCGGCCGAAACATGCGGATACTGGCCAGATGCACTGCCAATCGCGCCGGGGGCGCTTTCGTCGAACAGGCGCATCAGCGGTTCCTCCAGGGCAATATGCGGGTCGTGAAGGTGAGCATCAGGCGCACATCGCCCGCCCGCACCGGGCCTGCGGCTTTCAGCGCCACGGCCCCGCCCAGATCAAGCCGGGCCCGATCCCAGGCCCCGATGCGGGCCCCACCGCCGGCCGAAACCAGGCTGACCGGATTGGCAAACGTGGGCCCCAGCCCGCGTGACCAGGCCCAACCGGCATCAAAAAACACATAGGGTTGCAGCGACAATTTCATGTCGTTGGACAAGAGGAACGGATCATGACGCAGCTCGCCCGAAATCGCCGCGCCGTCATCGCCGGTCAACGTGCCGGGATCATAACCACGGCCCACGGTGTAATTGCCCAGCGCAAAGCGTTCAAACCCGAACAGCCCAACACTGGCCCATTGGCCGCGCGGCTGCAGCGACAGGGTGATGGCCTTTGAAAGCCGCGCTTCGGCCTGGGCGGTGAAGCGCACCACCGTGGCCGTCGGGCTGCCGGTGATCAGGCTGGGCGGCACCACGCCGGCTGCGCCGCAAAGGCGCAGATTCTTGGTGCAATCCGGGCTGGCCTGGAAAATGTCGACCCCCTGCCGCACTTCCAGACCGGCCGTCACCCGCCAGGCACTGGTGCCGCCGGGCCCGCGCCCGCGCACATCGGCCCATTCGCCATCAAGCCGGAAAAACGCCACCCGCAGCCGGTCCTTCGACAGTGGCGCCAGATTGAAATTCACCCGCTGGTTGACGAAATCCAGCCCCGATCGGGCGGTGACGCTGGCAGCCTGGCTGCGCTGAATGGGATAGCTCAGCTCCAGATTGGCAAACAGCACCTGCGCATCCACCGGCGGCACCGCCGCGCCAAGATCAGGCGCCGTCCACGCATGGGTCACGCGACCGCCCAGTCGCAGGCCTTCGCCGCCAATGGCAAAATCATGTCCGGCCTGCAGCACATGCTGCTCGCTGAAATCCGACGTGGCGTAATAGGACACAAAGCTGTGATCGCCCAGCCCGGTGAGGCCGTGGAATTGCAACCGCGCCTGCCCGCCGAACGGCCCGGTTTGCGATGGCGCCAGATTGCTGACCACCAGATCAGCCTCCACCGGCCGCCGCCGCACGCTGACTTCGCCGACCATTTCGCCAATCGATGTTCCGGCCGGTTTCAGCGACAGGCGCACATCCATGCCCGGCAGATCGCGCGCCAGCAGCAGATAACGTTCGGCCGCGATGCGGTTGAACACCTCGCCAGTCACCAACTTGTCCAGATAACGGGCAATCTGGCCTTCGTTGCGGCCGGCATCGCCGCGCACCCGGATTGCCGTCAGGCGGGCATAGAGCACCTCGAACCGCACCACGCCGCCTTCGATGCGCTGCGCCGGCACCTGCACCGCCGCCACAAAGCCGCGGCGGCGCAAATCGGTCGCCACCGCATCACGGATTTCGCACAACACCGACACCGGCAGCTGACGCCCCACCAGCGGCTTCCAATAGCGTTCCAGATCGGCAGCCGGCACCGGCCCCAGATTGTTGAACTGGGCCTGGGCCAGAGTGAGCTTGATGTCGGCATAGGCCGGATCAGACAGGGCGCATGGGCTGCGTTCGATATCGCCGTCCACGAACAGCCGGCTGGGCTGGCTGGCCTGCGGGCGGCGCGACGGATCAATTTCTTCGCGGGTGGGGGCACCGGTCACGCCAAGCTGGGCCAGCGCCGCATCGCCAGCAAACAGCGCCGTGCCAAACAGCAGGGCACACAGGGGGGACAGCCGCCGATTCGCAGGCCCACGCCGCTGCTGCATGTAACATTCCCCCACAACGATGACGCTTGCGACCTTATCGTTCTGGCAAGCCTAGACCAGTTTTCCCATCATGTGCCAGCACAGAGTTAAAATTTCTGCATTGCTTTTCAGATACGATTGGCGCGCGCCAGCGGTTCAACGGAGGGGACTGGCGTTGCAAAAAGGGCGGCACCGTTGCCGGCACCGCCCTTCATCATCTTGCAGTTAGTCGACCGTTCGTCTGTCTTAACGGCCGTTGTTCATCACCTTGGTCCAGGCGCGGGCGAAATCGCCGACCATCTGGCGATGGCCATCGGCCGCGCCATAGACTTCGGCCACCGCCCGCAACTCGCTGTGGCTGCCGAACAGCAGATCAACCGGGCTGGCCGTCCACTTCTTCGCACCCGTGGCCCGGTCAACGCCCTCATACAGGCCCTCGGTCGCCGCCTTCTGCCACTTGGTTTCCATGCCCAGCAGATTGACGAACCAATCATTGCTCAACACGCCAACCCGGTTGGTGAACACACCCGTGTTGCTGCCGCCGGCATTGCCGCCCAGCACGCGCAGGCCGCCAACCAGCACGGTCATTTCCGGCACGGTCACGCCCAGCAGATGCGCCCGGTCGACCAGCGCCGAGGTCGGGTTGTAGGGGCTTTCGGCCGTCCAGTGGTTGCGGAAGCCATCGGCCTTGGGCTCCAGTGCGGCAAAGCTGGCCACATCGGTCTGGGCCTGGGTGGCATCGGCCCGGCCCGGCGTGAAGGCGAGTGTGACCGGCACACCGGCATCGGCGGCGGCCTTTTCCACCGCGGCATTGCCGGCCAGCACGATCATGTCGGCCAGGCTGATCTTGCGGCCACCCGGCGCTGCCTTGTTGAAATCAGCCTGCACCCGCGCCAGCACCGGCAGCACCTTGGCCAGTTCGGCCGGAGAGTTCACCGCCCAATCCTTTTGCGGCGCAAGCGCCAGCCGGCCGCCGTTGGTGCCGCCGCGCATGTCCGTCCCGCGGAAGCTGGCGGCGGCGGCCCAGGCGGTGCGCACCAGTTCCGGCACCGTGATGCCGCTGGCCAGCACCCTGGCCTTGAGATCGGCCACATCGGCATCCGTCACCAGCGGATGGGTCACCGCCGGCACCGGATCCTGCCAGCTCAAGATTTCCTTCGGCACATCGGCACCGATATAGCGGGTGCGCGGGCCCATGTCGCGGTGGGTCAGCTTGAACCAGGCGCGGGCAAAGGCATCTTCAAAGCCCTTGGGATTCTTCAGCCAGCCCTGGGTGATCTTCCTGTAAGCCGGGTCGGTGCGCAGCGCGAGATCGGTCGTGAACATGATCGGCGCGTGATAGACGCCCTCGCGGTGGGCATCGGGCACGAACTTCTTGTCAGCCGCGTTCTTCGGCTCCCACTGGATGGCGCCGGCCGGGCTCTTGGTCTGCACCCATTCATGGCCGTAGAGATTTTCCAGATATTGCATCGTCCACTGGGTGGGGGCCGATGACCAGGCGCCTTCCAGGCCAGAGGTGATGGTATCGGCGCCCTTGCCGGTGCCGCTCTTGTTCTCCCAGCCAAAGCCCTGCTTTTCCAGGCCTTCGGCGGCCGGTTCCTTGCCGACATTGCTGGCGCTGGCCGCGCCATGCGCCTTGCCGAACGTGTGGCCACCGGCGATCAGCGCGGCGGTTTCCTCATCGTTCATCGCCATGCGACCGAAGGTTTCGCGGATATCGTTGGCGGCCAGCTGCGGATCAGGCACGCCGTTGGGGCCTTCGGGATTGACATAGATCAGGCCCATCTGCACCGCGCCCAGCGGGTTGGCCAGCTTGCGACCCTGGCTGTAGCGCTTGTCGTCCAGCATCTTGTTCTCGGGGCCCCAGTACACCTTGTCGGCCTCCCAATCATCGGTGCGGCCACCGGCAAAGCCGAACGGCTTGAAGCCCATGGTTTCCAGGGAGACATTGCCGGCCAGCACCATCAGATCGGCCCAGCTCAAGGCGCGGCCATATTTGGCCTTCACCGGCCACAGCAGGCGGCGGGCCTTGTCGAGATTGCCATTGTCCGGCCAGCTGTTCAGCGGTTCAAAGCGTTGCTGGCCACCACCCGCGCCGCCCCGGCCATCGCCGATGCGATAGGTGCCGGCGCTGTGCCAGGCCATGCGGATGAAGAACGGGCCATAATTGCCATAATCGGCCGGCCACCAGGGCTGGCTCTTGGTCAGCGTGGCGGCGATATCCGCCTTCACGGCTTTCAGGTCCAGCTTGCTGAATTCGGCAGCGTAATCGAAATTCGGGCCATAGGGGTTGGACGCGACCTGCTGGCTGCGCAGCGGCGACAGATCCACCAGTTCCGGCCACCAGAATTGCGGGTTGGCGTTCTGGTTCATGCTGGCCTCTGCCGCCATGGCGCTGCTGGCGCCGGCCAGGCTGGCAATGGCCAGCGCAACGATTGAAGCGAATGTGCGCGTCATCTCATGTCTCTCCCTTGGATCATGTCAGGGGCTCGCCCCGATGAACGCACGATAGGGCGCGGGAGTTCCAATCAGGAAATTGATTGTCCCGCCCGGACTAATCGATTTTTCTCACAAGTCGTTCGGCCAGCAACCAGACCGGCAGGGCGATGACAGCGGCGCGCAGCAGCACCGCTGCAAGCATATAGGGGATCAGATACACATCCGCTCCGCTGGCCCAGAACAGCAGGAACAGCGCCACCGATCCGGCGAACCACACGATCAACAGCAGGATCGGCCGGGTCCACCACGCCCGCCAGTGCCACCAGCGCGACAGGCTCCAGGCCAGACCCAGCACCACGGCCACCTGGGCCATCATCAGGCCAACGAAAAAGGCGGAGGACTGCATGGCTGCTGTCCTCCGCCTCATTCAGGCCGTTGCCAAGCCCACATCAATCCTTGGCGCGTTCCACATAGCTGGAATCATCGGTGTTGATCACGATGCGCGTGCCCACATCGATGTGCGGCGGCACCATCACGCGGGCGCCCGATTCCACGATGGCCGGCTTGTAGCTGGACGAAGCGGTCTGGCCCTTCACCACCGGTTCGGTCGACACGATCGCCATGGTGACGCGGGTGGGCAGGGTGATGGTGATGGCCTTGCCATCAAACATCAGGATCTTGCATTCGGCATTTTCCTGCAGGAACACGATGCCATCGCCGATCATCGCCTCGGTCAGGCTGATCTGGTCATAATTCTCGTTGTTGATGAAGATATATTCATCTCCATCCTTGTAGAGATAATTGTGCGACACTTCCTCGACATAGGCCTTTTCCAGGCTGTCCGTGGTCTTCACCGTGATCACCGTCTTCACGCCGTCGGCGATGCGGCGCATGTCGATCGTGGTGGTGGGCGTGCCCTTGCCGGGGCGGAAGGTTTCGGCCTTCAGCACGACATACAGCTGGCCGTCCTCATGCTCGATGACCTGACCCTTGCGGAAATTGCTCGCGATTTCCTTGACCATATTATCCCCTATGCGCCAACGGGCCGGATGTAGCGCCCGCCGTTAGGGCATGGCAGCATGACAGTTCAAGGAAAATCATGTCGACGTCCGACTCTGGCCGCCCCTTCTGGCACGCAGACATCCACGCCGATCGCCGCCCGTTCCTGTTGGGGCGCGGCCGGGTGAAGGCCGCCCTGAGCGCCTGGTTCGCCGATCAGGGCTTCCTGCCGGTTGAATGCGGCGCGGTGCAGATCAGCCCCGGCAACGAGACACACCTGCACGGCTTCCCAGTGCTCTGGCGCCCGGAAGGCGGCGCCGAACAGACGCTTTACCTGCACACCAGCCCGGAATTCGCCGCCAAGAAACTGCTGGCCGCCGGTGAGACCCGCATCGTCGATTTCGCCCGCGTGTGGCGCAACGGCGAGCAGGGCCCACTGCATGCGCCGGAATTCACCATGGTCGAATGGTATCGCGCCCACGCGCCATGGACGGACGTGATCGCCGACACGCTGGCATTGGCGCGCACCGCCCAGGCCGCCGGTGGCAATGGCGCGCTCAGCTGGCGCGGGCGCAGTTGCGATGCGGCGGCCGAGCCCGAAATGGTCAGTTGCCAACAGGCCTTCGCCGTCCACGCCGGGATCGATCTGGCCGCCTGCCTGGATGATCGCGACGCGCTGGCCGCCGCGGCCGGCATCACCCCCCGCCCCGATGACACATGGAGCGATATCTTCAGCCGCATCATCGTGACCATCGAACCCAAGCTGGGAAACGGCCGCCTCACCTTCCTCACCCACTACCCGGTCTGCGAAGCCGCACTGGCCCGCCCCTGCCCCGCCGACCCGCGCTGGGCCGAGCGGTTCGAAGCCTATGCCTGCGGCGTGGAGCTGGCCAACGGCTTCGGCGAACTCACCGACCCGGCCGAACAGCAGCGCCGGTTCGAGGCCGACATGGACGAGAAGGAGCGCCTCTATGGCCGCCGCTATCCCATCGACGCGGATTTCATCGCTGCGCTGTCCCACATGCCGCCGGCCAGCGGGGTGGCGTTGGGCTTTGACCGGCTGGCCCTGCTGGCGCTGGGTGGCACCGACATCAGGCAGGTGATCTGGACACCGTTTCCGGCCTGAAAAACCCCAGCTTCACCGCCGGCACCAGGAACATCACCAGAAACAGCGTGTTGGCGATGGCATTGCCGGTCAGCCCGGTGGCGACTGACAGGCTGGAATCCACCACAAACCAGCCCAGCACCGCCCAACTCACCCCGCGCCAGATACGGGCATCGGGGCCCACCGCCCGGCAGAGGGCAATCATCGTCCAGCCCCAGCCAAACATCACGGCGCCCATCACCGCCACCGTGCTGCGCAGGCCGGCGGCGTTGAAACTTGCCGCATCCAGCTGCCCGGCGCTGACCAGCCAGAAATAAAGCCCGGCGCCGGCATCGGTCGCCGCCAGCCCGCCGCCGGCAAACATCAGACCAAAACCGGCCACCAGCCAGCACCAGATATGCAGACAATTTTCCCAAAATGCGCGGTTCATGGCATCACTCTCCCGGTTGATGCCCTGACGCTGCCCGCCGCTGCCAACCGCGGCAATTACCGGCAGCGTAGGGGCGCACCGGTCGACCGGGATGCTGCCCAGGACGATCAGGGCCAGCCCGGTGCGGCGAGAGCGGGCATGACGACCAACATCACCTGCCGCACGGTCCGTCACGTCATCCCTGCCCTTACCTTTCACGTCATTGCACGCCCGCGCCGCTGTGGCAGGATGCCGCCATGGCAACCCGTCCCGACCTTTCCGATCCCGGCCCCTTTGGCACCGCGTTGAGGGCCGCGCGTGCCAGCCGGCGGGTCAGCCAGTTGGCCCTGTCACTGGATGCCGGGGTCAGCGCCCGCCACCTGTCCTTCCTGGAATCCGGCCGCGCCAGCCCCAGCCGGGACATGGTGCTCACCCTGGCCGAAGCGCTGGCCTTGCCGCTGGCGCAGCGCAACCATCTGCTGGGCGCGGCCGGGTTCGCCAGTGCCTATCCGGCCTCGCCCCTGTCGTCCGATGCCATCGCCCCGTTCCGCCAGATCTTGCAGACGATGATGGCCAACCACGCCCCCTTTCCGGCGCTTCTGTGTGACCGCCATTGGAATGTGCTGGAAGCCAGCCCGTCCGCCGCGGCCATGCTGTCGCCCTTCCTGGAAGGCTGGGCCGGCCCGCCGAACGTGTTCCGCCTCACCGCCTGCCACCCGAAGGCGCCGCAGTTCATCGCCAATCTGCCGGAGGTCTTGCATGAAAGCCTGGAGCGGCTGGCGCTGGAGCAATCCCTGGCCGGTGATGATCCGGTGCTGGCCGATCTGATCGCCGTCACCCGCGCCGCCGCCGCCCGCCACCCCCATCGCGCCGCCCGCACCCGGTCCCCGGTGCTGCCGATCCGCTATCACGGCCCGGCGGGGTTGATGAGCTTCCTGTCGGTGGTGGCGCAGTGCGGCACATCGGAAGATGTGACGGTGCGCGATCTGCGGCTGGAGCTGATGTTTCCGGCGGATGATGCGACGCGGGCAGCGTTTGGGGGCTGATCGATACCCACCCCCAACCCCTCCCGCTTGCGGGAGGGGTTGGGGGTGGGATTTTGCTCCTGACGAAGCGAAGCATCCTCAAATCCGGATCACGCACTTGCCCGAAATCCGCCCATCCCCCATCGCCGCAAACGCCGCCTTCACCTCGCCCAGCGGCACGTCCAGCCCGATATGCGGCCGCATGTGCACAGCGCGCGCATCAATCTCGCGCAAGTGGCGCGCGCCGGCCGCCGGGTCCTGCCGGCCCTGCTCGCCAGCCCGCACGCCGACCAGTTCGATTTCCTTCAGCAGCAAGCGGTTCAATGGCACTGGCAGCCCACGCCCGCCGACAAAGCCGATGATGGCATAGCGGCCGCCGCGCCGCAGGCATTTCACCAGCGGCAACACCAGCGGGCCCGCAACGGGATCAAACACCAGATCAATATCCTTCACCGGGATTTGCGGGCTTTCCCGATCCACCAGCAGCAGCTCATGCGCGCCGGCATCCCTCGCCAGTTGCAGCCGCGCTTCGGATGAGGCCAGCGCCACCACCTCAGCCCCCATGTGCACCGCCAGCTGCACCGCCACCCGGCCCATGCCGCCGCCGGCGCCGGTCACCAGCACCCGCTCCCCGGCCTTGATCCGCCCGCGCTCCACCAGCCCAACCCAGGCGGTGAGCGCCCCCACGGTGAAGGCCGCGGCTTCGGCCATGCTCAGCCCGGCCGGCACGGTGCGCAGGCCCCGCGCCGGCAGGGTGATCCGCTCCGCCATCAGGCCGCTGCGCGCGCCCAGCATCACGGCCTGGCCCAGCCAGGCTTCCGCCCCGTCGCCAGCCGCGATCACCGTGCCGGTGCCTTCGGTGCCGGGAATGAACGGCAGATCGGGCTTGTACTGATAGCCGCCCTGCAACATCAGAAAATCCGGGAAGTTCAAGCTGGCATGGCTCACCGCCACCTGCACCTCGCCCGGGCCCGGCGCGGGGGGTTCCGGCCAATCATCATGCAAGGCAAGGCCCGACAGATCGGGCGACAGGGTGGAGCAGACGGCAGCGCGCATG
>CAZHTW010000080.1:0-12953 GCA_964535865.1 uncultured Sandarakinorhabdus sp.
CCCGCCGCCACCCCGGCGTGAGGATCATCACCATCATCGCCAGAACCATGCCCGTAAGCATCATGGCGGCGAGCGCCACCTCAGCCGGGACCGATAGCGGCGAGGGACGGATGATCAGGCCATACTGGCCCACCGGCACCAGCACGGCGGCAGCCGCCGTGAAGACCCGTCCCTTCCGGGGTGACAGGCGTGGGAGCTGTGCAACGGCCATCACCGGCCTCCTTCCATAATGCGGGGTGCCGCCAGGCTGTCAGCCAGCGGCTTGAACGGTTCCAGGCTGAACAATGTTTCCACCGACACGCCGAACACCCGGGCCAGCTTGAGCCCCAGTTCCAGGCTGGGGCCATATTGGCCGCGCTCCAGAAAGCCGATGGTCTGCGGGTTCACCCCCACACGTTCGGCCAGATCCTTGCGGGACAGGCCGGCTTCCGCCCGAAACAGGGCGAGGCGGTTGTGGAGGTTCAAGGCGTCGTTGCTTGTCATCACGAATCATTGTCTATACACAACGTATCATGCTGTCAACACGCATATGCAGGTTTTTGCACAACCCCCTTCCCGACCCCGGCTGTGGGGCCTAGAACGGGCAAAACCATAAAGGAATCCTTGGGATGCTGACCCAACTTCGCTTCGATCACGGCGACACCATCGAAATGCTGCGCGACACGGTGCGGGCCTTTGCGGCGGCCGAAATTGCCCCGCGCGCCGCCGAGATCGATGCCAGCAACATGTTCCCGCGCGATCTGTGGCCCAAGCTGGGCGAACTCGGCCTGCATGGCATCACTGTGCCGGAAGCCGATGGCGGTGCTGGCCTCGGCTATCTGGCGCATGTGGTGGTGGTGGAGGAAATCTCCCGCGCCTCCGCCAGCGTTGGCCTGTCCTATGGGGCGCACACAAATTTGTGCATCAACCAGATCGCCCGTTGGGGCACGGCCGAACAGAAGGCGCGTTACCTGCCCGATCTGATCAGCGGGCAGCACGTGGGCAGCCTCGCCATGTCGGAACCGGGTGCCGGCAGCGATGTGATCGGCATGAAGCTGCGTGCCGAGGCCAAGGGCAATGACGCCTATGTGCTCAACGGCAACAAGATGTGGATCACCAACGGGCCGCACGCCGAAACGCTGGTGGTCTATGCCAAGACCGATCCCGATGCCGGCGCCAGGGGCGTGACCGCCTTCCTGATCGAAAAGGGCATGAAGGGCTTTTCCACCGCGCAAAAGCTCGACAAGCTGGGCATGCGCGGCAGCGACACCTGCGAGCTGGTGTTCGAGGATTGCGAAGTGCCGTCCGCCAATGTGCTGGGCGGCGTGGGCAATGGCGCCCGCGTTCTGATGAGCGGCCTCGATTATGAGCGGGTGGTGCTGTCGGGCGGCCCCATCGGCATCATGCAGGCCTGCATGGATGTGGTCGTCCCCTATGTCCATGATCGCCAGCAGTTCGGCCAGCCCATCGGCCAGTTCCAGCTGATGCAGGGCAAATTGGCCGACATGTATGTCGCGCTGTCAACCGCGCGCGCCTATAGCTATGCCGTGGCGCAGGCCTGTGACCGCGGCGAGACCACCCGCAAGGATTCGGCCGGCTGCATCCTCTATTCCGCCGAAAAGGCCACCTGGATGGCGCTGGAGGCGATCCAGTGTCTGGGCGGCAATGGTTACATCAACGAATATCCCACCGGCCGCCTGCTGCGTGATGCCAAATTGTATGAAATCGGCGCCGGCACCAGCGAAATCCGCCGCTTCCTGATCGGCCGGGAGCTGTTCGAAGAGACGAAATGAGGCTGGGCTGGCGCAGCTGGTTGATCGCCACGGCCCTGCTGTTGTGGTTGGGCCTTGGCATGGTGGCCATGGCCTCCGCCTGGGCGGTGGGTGCGCCGATCTGGCTGTGGGCGGCCGCGCTGACCGCAGGCCTGGTGTTGCCCTTGGCAAGCCTGGCCATGCTGAAGCCGTTGTCACGGCCGGCTGATTTGCCGGCGGGGATGATGTTCACGCGCTCACGGGGGTGGTTGCTGGCTTACAGCCTTGGCCTGCTGATCCTGTTCAGCGCGTTGCTGCTGCTGACGCCATTGCTGTCATCGGCGATCATGACGGCAGCGCAGGTGGAATGGGCCGCCGGCAAGTTGGTGAAGTCGCTGTTTTTCGGCCTTTCGGCACTGGTGTTGATGCTTGTCGCTTTGCTGGTCCCGTGTGTGGGCTATTGGATGCTGCTGCGGCCCGCCTGGCAACGGCGCCGTTGGCCGTTCGCCGTCTTGTCTGATGCCGATTTGTGGATTGATGGGCACCGGCTGGCCTGGAGTGTGGCGGGGCCGGTTTCACTGACAAGGATGCGAGCCGGCAATTTGATCGAAATCATCACGCCAGCGACGCCAATCGTCATTCAGCTGATGCCCTTGGCAGGGAGCACGCAGGCATTGATTGCCGCGATCGAGGCGCGCCTTCCCCACGCCAGGCGCGGGGGCTGATCGCCAAAGTTGATTGCGCGGCCGTTACAAAACAAGGGATGACAATTCCCTTCAGGCGGTTATCCTCCCCTTGGGGAGAGACGAATGAAAACAGCATTGGCGGCCGCAATGGCCCTGATTGCCACATCGGTTTGGGCGGCACCGCCAAAGCCTGATGCCGCCCTGCTCAAGGCTGCCACAGCCGAAGCCCCGGCCCTGACCAGGACGCTGCAAGCCCTGGTCGAAATCGAGACCGGCACTGGCGATGCCGAGGGCCTTGCCGCCATGGGCAAGCTGCTCGAAACCCGGCTGGCGGCGCTGGGCGGCACCACGGAGCGGGTGAAGCCGTTGGGCGACACGGTGGGTGATATCATCGTGGCGCGCTGGCAGGGCAAGGGCCAGGGCAAGATATTGCTGATCGCCCACATGGACACGGTCTATCAGCGCGGCGCTCTGGCGCGCGCGCCGTTCAAGCTGGTTGGCAGTGCGCAGGGGCAACTTGCCTATGGCCCCGGCGTGGCCGACGACAAGGGCGGCGTGGCACTGATTCTGCACGCCCTCACCCTGCTCACCCCGCGGGATTATGCCGAACTGACCGTGGCGATCAACACCGATGAAGAGCGCGGCTCGCTGGGCTCCGGCCCGATCATCACCGAATTGTCGAAAGGCAAATCGGCGGTGCTCAGCTTTGAACCAACCTCTTATCCCGAAGCGCTCGCCAACGGCACGTCAGGCACCAACACGGTGATCGTCACCATCAAGGGCAAATCCGCCCACGCCGGCGCGGCCCCTGAAAGCGGAATCAACGCGCTGGCGGAGGCGGCTCACGTGATCTCCGCCACCCGCGATCTGGATCAGGGGCCGGGCAAGCTGCGCTTCAACTGGACGGTGGTGAACCAGGATCGCGGCGTGCGCAACATCATCCCCGACAGCGTTACCCTGATCGGCGATCTGCGCATCATCGACATGGCCGAATTCGAGCCGTTCAAGCAGGCACTGGCCCAGCGACTGGCCATTCCCGCCCAACCCGGCGCCGTGGTCAGCATCGATGTCCGCCTCAACCGGCCGCCGTTCAATGTCACCCCGGCCAGCATGGCCCTGATCGAGGAAGCCCAGGCCACATACGCCAGGCTGGGCAAGAAGCTGAAGCTCATGCCGCGCAGCGGCGGCGGCACCGATGCCGCCTTCGCCGCGCTGGCCGGCGTGCCGGTGCTGGAGGCGCTGGGCCTGCCCGGCGCGGGTTATCACACCACTGATGCCGAATTTGTCTATCTTGATGCCGTGCCCAACCGCCTCTATCTCGCCGCCAGCCTGATCCGGCGGCTGGGGCGGTAGACGCACTGGTGGACGGGCCGCCTCCACGCCGCTAAGGCCGCAGCCATGTCCAGCGGCACCCCTTCACGCCTGTCGGCGATATGCCTTGTGCTGGCCGGCATCGGGGCGCTGTGCGTGCTGGATGCCTTTGCCAAATATCTGGCGCTGCGCCACGGTGCCGGCGTTGCCACCTTTGGCCGCTATGCCAGCGGCAGCATCATCGGCCTGATGGTGTGGCAATGGCAGGGCCGGCCCTGGGTGGCGCCAGGCGGCCTCAAGCCCAATCTGGTGCGCGGCACCCTGATCGCGGCGATGGCGCTGGCCTTCTTCTGGTCGATTTCCAAATTGCCGATGGCCCTGGTGCTCACCCTCACCTTTGTCGGGCCGCTGGCGGTGCCGTTCATGGCGGCGTTGTACCTCAAGGAACCGGTGCAGCCGCGTTATGTCGCGGCCGGCGCACTGGGCTTTGCGGGCGTGCTGGTCACCGTGGGCGGCATGCCCAGCCTGTCGGGCAGCGAACTGCTGGCCGCCGGCGCTGCGGTGTTTGCCGCCATCCTCTATGCCGCGGCGGCAGTGATCCTGCGGTCCCGCGCGGCGGCGGATGGCGCGACGGTGATCACGCTGATCGCCGCCGTTGTGCCGATGCTCTGGCTGTCACCGGTGCTGATCACCCTGCCGGCGATGCCACCGCCGGTGGATCTGGGCCTGATGATGGCGATGGGCCTGGCCGGCAATATCGGCGTGCAATTGATGGCGCGCGGCTATGTCCACCTCGAAGCGCAGGTTTCGGCGGTGCTGGAGTATAGCGCCCTGCCCTGGGCGGCGCTGTTCGGCTGGCTGGTGTTTGATGAAAGCGTCGCGGCCAGCACCGTGCTGGGCGCAGCGATCATTGCCGGTGCCTGCCTGTGGGCATCGCGGACGCCAAAGCCGGTCAGCGCGCCGCCGCCAGCGCCAGTTCCTTGAGGCACAGCGACTTGGCCCGGCCAACGGCTGCCACGTCGGGCAACAGGTCCAGCGCTTCACGCACATCATTCACCGCCGCGGCACCACCGGCCGCCGGGGCCGCGCACACGGCCTGCACGCCCAGCACCGATGATCGCCGCAAATCCACCACCGCCAGCACCTCGGCCGGCGCACGCGGCAGGGCGGCCGCCAGCGCCCTGGTCAACTCCGCACCCTGAGCCGCATCGGCGCCTGAGGCCAATTGCGGGGCCAGCGCAATCCAGTCAGCCGCGCCGCTGCGGATGGCAGCGAGCACGCGCGGCCAGTCACCGCCGCTCACCAGCTGGCCCACCGCCTGGCGCGGGCTTTGCGACTGCACGCTGGCAGCGAACTGGCTGGCCGACAATATGCCAGCGACGATCAATGCGAGGGCCGGTGCCATCATCACGGGATATCCCCTTTCGCCCTCTATTTGGGGTGGCGGGGCCCGCTGCGCAATGGGGTGTTCGGCGTCAGGCTGGCGGATCGGCAATCATGGCGGTGAAACTGGCTTCGGCGGCCAGCTTGCCATCCACTTCGGCCCGGCCGGTGAACTTTGCGATGCGGCCGCGATCCTGCACCACCTGCACCTTCAGGTGCAGCAGGCAGCCCGGTTCCACCGGCGCGCGGAACTTGGCATTCTCGATCGCCATGAAGTAAACCAGCTTGTCCCCCGCGTCAGCATCTTTGGCCCGGGCGGTGTGGATGGCCAGCACGCCGGCGGTTTGCGCCAGCGCTTCGACAATCAGCACGCCAGGCATGATCGGGCGGGCCGGGAAATGCCCGGCAAAAAATGGCTCGTTGATCGTCACCGCCTTGATGCCGGTGGCAGATTGACCGGGGATCATGTCGATCACCCGGTCAACCAGCAACATCGGAAAGCGATGCGGCAGCAAGGCCATCACCGCCAGCACGTCAGCCGTGGTGGCGGTTTGCGGCACAGCCCCGCTCATCAGCGGCGCGGCGGCGCGGCAGGAGCCGCCGCCGGGGCAGCAGGAGCCGCAGCCGGTGCAGCAGCGGCCGGTGCGGCCGGCGGGGTGATCGAAACCTTGGGCAGCGCCTTGTCCAGACGGGCCAGCACATCGGCTGTGATGTCGATGCCGGGGGTGTGCTGGATGGTGCTGCGCTCTTCCATGGCGATGCTGGCGCCGCGCTCACGCATGATCTGGCCGATGATCGGCTGGGCCGCATCATTGATCTGCTTGACGATCCACTGTTGCGACGCCTGGATTTCGGCCTGCCGGCGCTGCACTTCCTGTTCGGCCTGCTGCTGGCGGGTCTGGAAATCGCGCACCTTGGTCTGCCAGGCCGTGATGGCGGCCGGGGGGGCGCCCTGGCCGGGCTGGGTGTCACGCAGGGTCTTTTCTTCGGAACCCAGCGTGGTGCGCAGCGTGTTGACCCGCGCCTGCAGCGTATCGGCCTTCGGCTTGAGTTCAACCGTGGCGGCCTTGGCGGCGGCGGAGCTGTCGATCATTTCCTGCTGGTCAACCAGCACGATCACGGCCGGCGGCAGCTGCTGCGCCATGGCCGGAGCGGCGACGCTGGCAAGCGCCAGCGCAATCATCTTCATCTTCATCAGAATGCGGTCCCTACGTTGAATTGGAACAATTGTGGGTCGTCGCCCGGCTGGGTGACGAGCGCCTTGGCAAGATCGAACCGGAACGGCCCGAACGGCGAATTCCAGTTGACCCCGATACCCACCGAAACGCGCGGCTTCGGTGTATTCCCCAGATATTCCTCGATAAAGCCCGAGGAGAACCCATCGCTGGGCAAGCAGGCTGCGGTTTGGCCCGGCACCTTGGGCGCCGGCCCGGTCAGGCCATCCTGGCAGGTGAGCGTGGGTGTGCGCAGGCTCCACAGCGCGCCAACATCAGCAAAGATCGATGGGCGCAGGCCCAGTTCCGAACCGGCCGAACCAATTGGAATGCGGATTTCGGCGCGGCCGAGATAATAGGACCGGCCGCCGAGCGAATCGTCCAGCGCCTGGCGGCGATCCTGCACGGGCAGGCCGGTGGCATCGAGCGGCCGGCGCAGCACGCGCGGGCCAACACCGCGGATGTTGAAGCCACGGAACTGCGGCTGGCCCAGGAAGAAGCGGTTGATCAGGATGACATCCTGGCCGCCATAACCGGTGGCATGGCCGCCTTCGAAGCCCAGGTTGAGCACGAAGCCGGAGCCGAACAGCGGGGTGAAATAATCATAGTTCACGCGCGTGGTGACAAATTTGATGCCGATCGGCACGCCGGCAACATCCTGGCTGAAGGTGAAGCGCTGGCCCTGCGAGGGCAGGCGCACGTTGTTCAGGCTGTTGAAGATCAGCGAGTAACCAATGGTCGACACCGTGCGGTCACCCAGCTGTTCGCACAGGAAGCGGCCGGCGCGCAGCGGATCGCAGACGCCGTTGGTGAAGAAGGTCGCCTGATCCAGCCCAACCTCTTCGCGGCTGAGGCCATAACGCAGCGACGCCGCCCAGAATTCGGTGATCGAGAAGCCGGTGCGCACCTGGAAGCCGGTGGACACCTGGGTGTAGGTGGTGTCGCGCGTGTTGTTGCCAGTGAAGCGGAACGAGCGGAAATCGCGGCGGAACACGTCAAAGCCCAGCGCCAGGTTGCGCCCGGCCAAATACGGCTCGGTGAAGCCGGCCTCCACCGATCGCGCGAAGGCCGAGATATTGCCCGACAGCCGGATTTCCTGGCCGCGCCCGCGGAAGTTGCGCTGGCGCACGCTGGCCGAGAAGATGAAGCGTTCGATGTTGGAAAAACCGGCCGACAATTGCAGTTCGCCGGTGGGGCGTTCCTGGACATTGGTTTCCAGCACGATGCGATCGGGCGTCGTGCCGGGCTTTTGTTCGATGTCCAGCTTTTCCTGGAAATAGCCCAGCCCCAGCAGGCGATCCTTGGAGCGCTTGACCTTGATCGAGTTGAAGGCATCGCCTTCGACCAGACGGAATTCGCGCCGGATCACATTGTCCTGCGTGATCGTGTTGCCGTTGATCGACACACGCTCAACATAAACGCGCGGAACTTCGGCCACCTGGAAGGTCACACTCATCGTGCGATCTTCCTTGTTGCGCTCGAACTGCGGGCGCACATCGGCGAAGGCATAGCCCAGCAGGCCGGCCGTTTCGCTCAGGCTTTCAACCGTGTTCTCGATCTTTTGCGCGTCATACCAATCACCTTCCTTGATGCGGATGATCGGCTTGAATTCCTTGGATTTCACGTCACGCAGCTGGCTCTCAAGCTCGACCTTGCCGAACTTGTAGCGCTCACCCTCTTCCACCAGATAGGTGACGATGAAATCCTTCTTGTCCGGTGTCAGTTCGGCCACCACCGAGGAGACGCGGAAATCGGCATAACCCTGCGTCAGATAATATTGGCGCAGCTTCTGCTGGTCATAAGCGAGGCGATCGGGATCATAAGTGTCGTTCGACGTGAAGAAGCGCCATGGCCGCGACTGTTTCGACGCCATCTGCTTGCGGATTTCGCCTTCCTTGAACTTTTCGTTGCCAAGGATGTTGATCTGCCGGATTTTCGACTTGGCGCCTTCGTTGATCTCGAACACCACATCGACGCGGTTCTGTTCCAGCTGGACGATCTTGGGTTCCACGCTGGCGGCAAAGCGCCCGCCCCGGCGATACAGTTCCAGGATGCGGGCCAGATCGGCGCGGGCCTTGGACCGGGTGAAGATCTGACGCGGCGCGAGGCGGATTTCCTCGCGGATCTTCTCCTCCTTCACCCGCTTGCCGCCTTCGACGATGATCCGGTTGATCACCGGATTTTCCTTCACCTCGACGGTGAGGGCGCCATTGTCATCGCGGATGGTGGCATCGGCAAAGAGTTCAGAGGCATAAAGCGCCTTGAGCGCGGTATCGAGCGCCTCACGGTCATAACGGTCGCCGATGGCGAGGTTGAGATAGGAGCGAACGGTTTCGGGCTCCAGGCGCTCCGTCCCGCGCACCACCACCGAACGCACCACACCAGCGTTGGCAGCGGTGGCCGGCAACGCGGTGGCATTGCGGCTTTCGGCAGCGCGGGCTTCCGCTTCAGCCGACGGGCGCGCCGGTTCGGCAGCGGGTGGCCGTGGCCGTTGCTGGCCCAGCACCGGCGACGCCAGCGCGGTTCCCAGCAGCAGCAGCGACACGTGACGGCCATACCGACCATCGCGCATCTTCGCCATCGCATCTGTTCCCTGCATCAACCCCACCAAATATCCTGCCTGTTTCAGCCCAGCCGTTGCCCGGTGGTGCTTCATGTTGGTTCAGCGCGCGACATTCAACCCAGCAACCCGGCCAGGCGCTGCCACAGGCCCACCGAACCAATATCCTGCCAGGTCAGCACCGCCATCAGCGACATAAGCGCGGCAAAGCCCGACATGAACGCCCATTGCTGGAATTTCTCTGCCAATGGTTGCCGCCGAACGGCCTCGATGCCGTAGAGGAGAAGATGGCCGCCGTCCAGCGTGGGGATGGGCAACAGGTTGATGAAGCCAAGGTTGATCGAGAAAAACGCCATGAAGGCAATGGCCGAAACCAGCCCCAGACTGGCCTGCTGGCCGGCGATCTGCGCGGTCTTCACCGGACCGCCCATTTCGGTGAGGGCGCGTTCGCCCACAATCACCTGCCGCAGCGTGCGCCAGATGGTGGCGATGATGCTGCCGGTGTCCACCACCGCCAGCCGCACGGCATCCACCGGGCCCACATCCTGCACCATCTCGGCCGGGCGGACGATGCCAAGCTGGGGATGGCGGGAGATGTTGCCGAAGCGATCCTTGGTCTCCACCATCGTCGGCCGCACGATGATGTGGCGTTCGCCGTCACCCCGGCGCACCAGCAGATCAACCGGCTGGCCAACCCCGGTGACAACGTGGTTCACGATATCCTCGAACCGGTCAACGGCCACGCCGTTCACCGTGATCACCCGATCACCGACCTTGATGCCATCGCGCGCCGCCGCGCTGCCTGCCACCACCTGATCCACCACCGGCGGCGAGGCCGGATGGCCATAGGCCAGATTGAAGCCGGCCAATATCAGGATGGCGAACAGAAAATTGATCATCGGGCCCGCCGCCACGATGATCGCGCGCTGCCACAGGGGCAGAAAGGCAAACAGCCCGCGCCGTTCCCGTTCCGGCAGCGCCATGATCGCCGGATCGATCTGGCTGACCTCGTTCATGTCGCCAACAAATTTCACATAGCCGCCCAGCGGCAGCAGATTGATCCGCCAGCGCACGCCGCGCCGATCGGTGAAGCCCAGCAACTCGCGGCCAAAGCCCACGCCAAAGGCTTCGATTTTGGTGTTGAAAAACCGGCCAGCCAGATAATGGCCGCCTTCGTGCACCACCACCAGCAGGGCGATCATGCCCACGAAACTGGCCAGGGTGAACAGCAGGCCCGGCTGTTCCAGCATCGGCAACGGGTTCATGCGGCGCGCGCCTGCACCAGCGACCGCGCGACATCGCGGGCGGCGGCATCCACGGCCACCACCTCTTCCAATGTTTCAACCCGGCCCGATGGCATCATCGCCAATGTCTCCGCTACAATCGCATCGATATCGAGGAAGCCGGCTTGCCCTGCGATGAACGCCGCCACGGCAATTTCATTGGCGGCGTTCAGGATGCACGGCGCACTGCCGCCGGCGCGCATCGCCGCCCAGGCCAGCGCCAGGCAGGGGAAGCGCTCCAGATCCGGCTTTTCAAAGCTGAGATTGGCGACGGCAGCGAAGTCGAGCCGCTGTGCCGGGGTGGCGATGCGTTCGGGCCAGCCCATGGCATAGGCGATGGGAATGCGCATATCGGGGCTGCCCAATTGCGCCAGCACACTGCCATCGCGATATTCCACCATCGAATGGATCACCGATTGCGGGTGCACGATCACATCAAGCTGTTCCACCGAAACCGGGAACAATTGCGCCGCCTCGATCAATTCCAGCCCCTTGTTCATCAAGGTGGCGGAATCGATGCTGATCTTGGCGCCCATGCTCCAGGTCGGGTGCTTGCAGGCATCGGCCACGCTCACGCCGCGCATCGCCTCGCGGCTGCGACCGCGGAACGGGCCACCGCTCGCCGTCAGGATCACCCGCTCCACCTGGGACGGATCATCGTGCGGAAACACCTGGAAAATCGCATTATGCTCGCTGTCCACCGGCAGCAGCGTGGCGCCATGCGCCTTGGCCGCCGCAGTCACCACCGGGCCGGCGCAAACCAGCGTTTCCTTGTTGGCGATGCCGATCTGCGCGCCGCGCCGCACGGCCGCCATGGTGGGGGCCAGACCCGCCGCACCCACGATCGCCGTCACCACGATGTTGGCATCACGGGCGGCGGCATCCACCAGCGCACTGGGCCCGGCGCCCGATTCAATCCCGCTGCCGGCCAGCGCGGCCTTCAGCGCATCGCCCTTGCTGGCATCGGCAATGGCGGCAAAGCGCGCGCCACAGGCCCGTGCGGCAGCGGCAAGCGCCGCCACATCGCTGCCCGCGGTCAACGCCTCCACCTGCCAGCGGCCGGGGTTGCGCGCCACCAGATCCAGCGCCTGGCTGCCCACCGATCCGGTGGCGCCCAAGATCGTCAGACTGCGCGTCATCCCGCCCATCCCGTCGCTGCAAACATGCCGGCCCCGGCCACCGCCACCGGCACCAGGCCATCCAGCCGATCCATCACCCCACCATGGCCGGGCAGGATCGTGCCGCTGTCTTTCACGCCGCAGCGGCGTTTCAGCCAGCTTTCATACAAATCGCCCAATATGGACACCACGGCCAGCGGCAGCGCCAGCATCGCCAGGCGCAGCGCGCCGGCCGTGTTGGCATAGCCCGGCCACCACAGCATCAACAGCAGCGCCGCCGCCAGCGCGCCCACCAGGCCGCCCATGGCACCGCTCCACGTCTTGTTGGGGCTGATCGCCGGCGCCAGCTTGGGGCCGCCCACGGCCCGCCCGGTGAAATAGGCTGCGATATCGGCACCCCACACCACCAGCATCAGCAGCAGGCAGGCATAAAGCCCCCACCCCTGCCCGCGCAGCCACACCAGGGCGATGCCCGGCAGGCCGCAATAGAGCAGGCCGATCGCCGCCGGCCGGCCGGCACCGCGCTTCAGCTTGCCAGCCATGATCATCAGAACCCCGGCCGCGCCGCCCAGCAACATCAGACCTTCGTTGGCGTTCTGCAGCACCGCCGTGATCCACAGCGTCAGCGCCAGCACGGCCAGACCGATGCGCCGCACCGGCATCGGGAGCCGGTGCATGGCGGCCCATTCCGCCCACAGCAACAACACCGCCACCGCTGCCAGGGCGCCAAAGGCCATGCCGCCAAACCACAGCGCCGCGATCGCCAACGCCACCAAAGCCACGCCAGTGACGATCCGCTTTGACAGTTCGCCCATCAACGCCCCCCGAAACGGCGTTCCCGGCGGGAAAACTCCGCCAGCGCCGCGGCCAGGGCCGGGCCATCGAAATCCGGCCACAGGGTTTGCGTCACCAGAAATTCGGCATAGGCCGATTGCCAGAGCAGGAAGTTGGACAGCCGCAATTCGCCGGACGTGCGCAACACCGCATCAGGCAACGGCAGATTGGCGGTATCAAGCCGGGCTTCCAAGGCCGCTGGCGTGATGCCATCCACCGGCATGCGCCCGGCCGCCACATCTTCGGCCAGGCTGCGCGCGGCGCGGGCCAGTTCGGCCTGGCCGCCATAGTTCAACGCCATCACCAGCCGCAAGCCCTGGTTGCCGGCGGTGCGGGAGCGCGCCCGTTCCAGTTGTTCCACCAGATCAGGCTTCAGCGCGCGCCAATCGCCGATGAAATCCAGCCGCACATTGTTTCGGTGCAGATTGTCGATCTCATGCTGCACATAATGTTTCAGCAGGCCCATAAGATCGCCCACCTCTTCGGCCGGGCGCTTCCAGTTCTCGCTGGAAAAGGCATAAAGGGTGAGCACTTCGATGCCCAGGCCAGGCGCGGCCTCCACCACGCGGCGCACCGCTTCCACGCCTTCGCGGTGACCGGCGATGCGCGGCAGGCGCCGGGCCTTGGCCCAGCGGCCATTGCCATCCATGATGATCGCCAGATGCCGGCACGCGCCGGCGCCATCATCAGCCATCGGGGCGGCCGCTGCCGTCACCGGCCAAGGATTTCCTTTTCCTTGGCGGCCACGGCGGCATCAATGTCCACCATCGCCTTGTCGGTGATCTTCTGCACATCGGCTTCAAGTGTATAGGCATTCAAAGAGTGACCGAGGGC
>CAZHTW010000081.1:0-12597 GCA_964535865.1 uncultured Sandarakinorhabdus sp.
AATCCCTTCTGGCAGCGCGGCGAAGGCACGATCGGCCAGCGTGTGGTGCGCATGGCGGGCGCCAGCCTGCGCCAGCGCTTCAACCAGGCCGCCACCACCAGTTTTGGTGTGGATGCCGCCGTTCAGCTGAAGCTGGCCAGCCGGCTGACACTGGAACTCACCGGCACTGCCCTCGATGCCAGCGCCGCTGGCCAACCACTGGTGCAACGGCCAGCGCATGAGGTGATGGCCGCCATCGATTGGGCCCCGCGCGAAGCCTTTGATGTGCGGGCCGAACTCCGCCATGTTGGTCCGTCGCGCGATCTGGCGCCTGATGGCCGGCTGCTGCGCCTGTCCCCCGGCACCGAACTCAACCTGCGTGGCCGGTGGCCGGTGGCCCATTTGGGCACGGCTCCGCTGGCGCTCACGGCGGCGCTGGACAATGCGCTGAACGGCCTGATCACGCCGCAACTGGGCCTGCCGCTGCCGGGCCGCACCGTTCGCTTTGGGCTCATCGTCGGGGGTTGAGAGCGGCCGGGCAAATCGCTATAGCGGCAAACAAGAGGCGGCTTCTGATGGGCCGCCTTTTGCGTTGCCCCATTTCATTGCGTATCAGGCGTCCGCACCCAGACGCCGCGTTGGGAACACAGACGATGACGATCAGCCCGCTCATGCCCGTTTATGGCCGCTGCGAAGTGGCGCCGGTGCGCGGCGACGGTTGCTATCTTTACGATGCGCAGGGGCGCGAGTGGCTGGATATGGCCAGCGGCATCGCGGTCAACTGCCTGGGCCACGGTCACCCGCATCTGGTGGCCGCGATCCAGAAGCAGGCCGCCACGCTGATGCACACGTCGAACCTGTACAAGGCGCCGGCGCAGGAACATCTGGCCCAGCGCCTGGTCGATTTGACCTTCGCCGATACGGTGTTCTTCACCAACAGCGGCGCCGAAGCCTTTGAATGTGCGCTGAAAACCGCACTGTCCTACCATTATGCCACGGGCAATCCGCACAGGAACCAGGTGATCACCTTTTCCAACGCCTTTCATGGTCGCACCATGGCGGCGATTTCCTCCACCGATCAGGAAAAGCTGCGCAAAGGCTTTGAACCGCTGCCGGATTGGTTCAAGGTGGTCCCGTTCGACGATCTGGCCGCAGCCGAGGCCGCCATCGACGACCGGGTGGCCGGTTTCATGGTGGAGCCGATCCAGGGCGAAGGCGGCATCCGCCCGGCCAGCCCGGAATTTCTCAAAGGCCTGCGCGATCTGGCTGACAAGCACGGCATCCTGCTGATTCTGGACGAAGTGCAGTGCGGCGTCGCGCGCACCGGCAAGCTGTTTGCCCATGAACTTTATGGTATCACGCCCGATATCATGGCGATTGCCAAGGGCATTGGCGGCGGCTTCCCGGTGGGTGCCTGCCTGGCCACCGAAAAGGCTGCCACCGGCATGGTGATCGGCATGCACGGCAGCACCTATGGCGGCAATCCGCTCGCCATGGCGGCCTGCGAAGCTGTGCTGGATATCGTGGCCGAGCCGGCGTTCCTGCAACAGGTGACAAACATGGGCGCCCGCCTGACCGAGGCGTTGGAACAGATGATCCCCAACCATGATGATCTGTTCGATCACGTGCGCGGCAAGTGCCTGATGCTGGGCCTGAAGCTGAAAAGCGACAGCGGTGCCCTTGTGTCCCACGCCCGCAGCCACGGCATCCTGGCCGTGGCCGCTGGTGACAATGTCGTGCGCCTGCTGCCGCCGCTGACCATCGGTGAAAAGCAGATCCGCGAATGTGTTGAGCGCCTGTCTGCCGCCGCCCGCACCTATCAGCCGGCAGCCGCTGCATAACCACTTTGCGTCCCTCCCGCCTGCGGGAGGGGCTGGGGGTGGGCTTGATGGTCCGCCGCCGATACTCCCACCCCCGGCCCCATCCGCCTTGCGGTCGGGGAGGAAACCACGAAATGCCGCATTTCCTCGATCTGGCCACTGCCACCCCCGCCGGCCTGCGGGCGATCCTTGATGATGCGCATGCACGCAAGGCCGCGCGTGCCGGCTGGCCCAAGGGCCGGGTGGATGCCGACGCGCCGCTGGCCGGCCATGTGCTGGGCATGATCTTTGAAAAGCCCAGCACCCGCACCCGATTCTCCTTCGACATGGCGGCCCGCCAGCTGGGCGCCACCACCATCGTCTCCAGCGCCGGCGACATGCAGCTGGGCCGGGGCGAGACCATTTCCGATACCGCCCGGGTGCTCAGCCGCATGGTCGATGCGCTGATGCTGCGCACCAACAGCCATGAAAAGCTGGAGCAACTGGCCGAACATGCCGGCATTCCGGTGATCAACGGCCTCACCGATCTGTCGCACCCCTGCCAGGTGATGGCCGACATCATGACCTTTGAGGAACGCACCGGCCGCCCGGTGACGGGCTCCACCTGGGCCTATGTTGGCGATGGCAACAACATGACCAATTCACTGATCGAGGCCAGCAGCCTGCTGAAATTCGATCTGAAGGTGGGCGTGCCGCACGGCATGGAACCGGATTCGGGCGTGATGGCGACTGCCTGCGCACGCGGCGGCTGCATTGATCTGGTGCACGATGCCAAAACCGCGGTTGAGGATGCCGATGTCGTGGTCACCGATACCTGGGTGTCGATGGGCCAGGCCGACACCAAGGAGAAGATCGCCGCCTGCAAGCCGTTCCAGGTGAATGATGCGCTGATGGCCAAGGCCAGCCCAAGCGCCATCTTCCTGCATTGCCTGCCCGCTCACCGCGGCGATGAAGTGACCGATGCGGTGATGGATGGCGCGGCGTCGGCCGTGTGGGACGAGGCGGAAAACCGCCTGCACGTGCAGAAATCCATCCTGTTGTGGTGCCTGGGTCGCCTGTGATGATCACCGAAGGCATCGCGCCCACGGCCGATCGCACGCTGGGCTTCATGGTGCCGGCGCGCAACGCGCGCGGCATGGTGGTGCGGGTGGATGCCACGTTGAACGCCATCCTCGCGGCGCATCCCTATCCCGAACCGCTGATCAAACTGCTGGCCGAAGCGCTCACCCTCACCGCGTTGGTGGGCGCCACCATGCGGCAGGATGATGGCCAGGTGACGGTGCAGGCATCGGCCAAGGGCGGCGTGGTGGAACTACTGGCCTGTGACTGGCGGGCGGGTGAGCTGCGCGGCTATCTGAAGTTTGATGATCAAGCCGCTGTTTCAGATGGCATGTCGTTGCCGGAACTGTTCGGCAAAGGCTATCTGGCGGTCACCGTGGACCAGCTGTCATCCGAAGAACGCTGGCAGGGCATCGTGCCGCTGGAAGGCCATGGCCTTGCGGCCGCATTGGAAGGCTGGTTCGGCCAATCCGAGCAGTTGCCCACCCTTATGCGCATCGGCGTGGCCGGCAGTGCCGCGACCGGTTGGCTGGCCGGCGGGCTGATCGTGCAGCATCTGGCCCGCGCCGAAATCGGCGGCGAACGGCTGGACAGCGGCGAGCAGCACCCCGATTGGGAACATGTCGCCGCCCTGGCCGCCACCACCACGGTGGAAGAGCTGACCGATGCCGACCTGTCAGCCGAAGCCCTGCTGTGGCGGCTGTTTCACGAAGAGCAGGTGCGGGTGGTGCCCGGCCCCAAACCGGTGAAGGGCTGCCGCTGTTCCCAGGCGCATATCCGCGAGGTGCTGCAGCGCTTTCCCGAAGCCGAGCGCGCCGACATGCGGGATGACAAGGGCCTGATCTCGGTCGACTGCCAATTCTGCAGCCGGGTGTTTGCCATCGCGGCCTGAGCCGCTGCCGGGCGCCAGCGCACCCGGCAGCGCAGCGATCAGGCGGCCAGCGCGGTGCGGCGGCGCTGGAACGCACCGACCAGGCCAAAGCCGGCGATCAGCATCGCCCAGCTCGCCGGTTCCGGCACGCCGCCGGTGGGCACGGCGGTGAATGTCGTCGCGATGGGCTCATAGGTGTTGAGGTCGCGGCTTTCGGCATATTGATTCGTGTCGAAGTCCGCGATTTGCGGGATCGACGTGCTGACCGTGCTGATCGAAAAATAATAATTGCTGGTAAACCAATAATAATCGGCAGCGGTTACCTGGCCGCCGGACACGGTGAGTGCCACCTGGCTGTTGCCAAATGTTGCATCTTCACTGCGACCACGGAAAAAGTTGACGGCGAGCGATCCAGCCACTGGCGAGGTCAGCAGTGTGAAACCGATGTTGCTGCCCAGATTATTGCCTTCAACCAGACCGGTCAGCAAGGCGGTGACCGGCGCGAAATTGCCGGTGTTCGTCGCGGTCGGTGTGAAACTGGCAATCACATCCAGCGCCGCAGCCGGAACGGCGCACAGCAAAGCCACGGCTGCGCCCATCGTACGAAACAACATGTTGGTAAGACCCCTGTTTGCATGCCCAGCGAATGCGGGCATGAACGGGATGTAAACGAACTGTAAATTACCCGTCAAGCAAGGCTGGGCAAGTTTGCCAAATTTGTAACTTTGGCTATACAGCCCGCCCATGCGTGCCCCCAACCGCCTTGCCGTCGTCCTGCTGTCCGGCGGGCTCGATTCCACGACAGTGGCGGCCATTGCGCGTGCCGAAGGCTGGCGCATCCTGGCGCTGACCATCGATTACAACCAGCGCCACCGCATCGAGCTTGACCATGCCGCGCGGGTGGCCGAGGCGCTGGGCGCAGAGCGCCATATCGTGCTGCCGCTCGACCTCACCGGCTTTGGCGGATCGGCGCTGACGGCGGATATTGACGTGCCAAAGGGCGGCGTGGAGCCTGGCATTCCCGTCACCTATGTGCCGGCGCGCAACACCATCTTCCTGTCGGTGGCGCTGGGCTGGGCCGAAGCGGCCGGTGCGCGCGATCTGTTCATCGGCGTCAATGCGCTGGATTTCAGCGGCTATCCCGATTGCCGCCCGGAGTTCATCGCGGCCTTCGAAGCCATGGCCAACACCGCCACCAAGGCCGGCGTGGAAGGCGAAGGCTTCAAGGTGCACACCCCGTTGATGACGCTGGACAAGGCCGGCATCATCGCTGCGGCGCGCGGCATGGGCGCTCCGCTGCACCTCACCTGGTCCTGCTATGATCCCACGCCCGCAGGCCGGCCCTGCGGCCTGTGCGACAGCTGCCGGCTGCGCGCCAAGGGCTTTGCCGAAGCCGGAATGGCAGACCCGGCGCAATGAGCTACGCCGTCAAGGAGTTGTTCCTCACCCTGCAGGGCGAAGGCGCGCAGACCGGTCGGCGGGCGGTGTTCCTGCGCTTTGCCGGCTGCAACCTGTGGACAGGCCGGGAGCAGGACCGGGCCAGCGCCGTCTGCACATTTTGCGACACGGATTTCGTGGGCACCGATGGGCCTGGCGGCGGCAAGTTCGCAACGGCGGCAGCCGTGGCCGACGCCGTGGCCGCCTGCTGGGGCGAAACCCCGGCGCACCGGCTGGTGGTGTGCACCGGCGGTGAGCCGTTGCTGCAGCTGGACACGCCACTGATCGAGGCCTTGCACGCCCGCGGCTTTGAAATCGCCATCGAAACCAACGGCACCCAGGTGCCGCCGCCGGGCATCGACTGGATCTGCGTGTCACCCAAGGCCGATGCGCCGCTGGCGCTGGTGGCTGGCCAGGAGCTGAAGCTGGTGTATCCGCAGCCCAAGGCCATGCCGGACCGGTTCGAGCGCCTGGATTTCCAGCATTTCTTTCTGCAGCCAATGGACGGCCCCGCCCAGGCCGAGAATATCCAGTCGGCCATCGCCTATTGCCTGGCGCACCCACGCTGGCGCTTGAGCCTGCAAACCCACAAGCTGACCGGGATTCCCTGACTCAGCCGGTGTAGGGCCTCACCAGCGCCGCCACGTCCACCCGTGCCTTCAACCGGGCGGCCAGCAGATACATGCCGGCGATCTTGCGCTGGATGAACAATAGGTCGGGCGGCGGCGCGACGAAATGGTCGCGCTGGCCGATCAGGGTGGTGGATTGATCCTTCAGATTGGCCGCCAGACCGCCGGCACCGAAATCAAAGGCGCCGTCCAGCCGCAATGGCGCAAAGCCATCGCGGGCCATGGCCAGGATCGTGTCGGTCATCGCCGCCGGGGGATCGGGTGGCAGGATGCCGATGCCGCCCATGGCCTGCACCAAGGCCGGATCATCCCCGGCAAGGCCCGCCGCCAGCAGCGCGCGATACCCATCGCTGATCGCATCAGGCACCGCCCGCGCCGCGCCGAAATCGAGCAGGATCAGCCTGCCGCTGTTCAGGTCATAGCGATAATTGGCAAAGTTCGGATCGGTCTGCATCAGCCGCCAATCGAACAGTTCGGCCATGAGTATGCGCAGCATCAGGGTCATCAACCGGTCCCGCTCGGCCTGGGGCAGGGCGGCGGTCTTGTCGATCGCAACGCCCTTCACATGGCCCATGGCCAATATGGTCGGCCGCGACAGATCGGTGGCGAGCGCCGGCACCACCACATCCGGCCAATCGGCGGCCAGTTCGCCATAGCGGGCCAGCATGTCGGCTTCGCGGGTATAATCGGCCTCCTCGTGCAACTGGCGCTTGGCTTCGGCCAGCAGCGGATCGAGTGCAAAGCCGGCCGGCACCAGGCCAGACATTTTCACCAGCGTCGCCGCATTGTCCACATCGGCATCGATGCTGGCCGCCACGCCGGGATATTGCACCTTGATGGCCAGATCGCGCCCGTCCAGCGCCACGGCGCGGTGCACCTGGCCAATGGAGGCCGCGGCAATCGGATTGCGGTCAAAGCGTTGAAACTGCCCCTCCCAGCCCGGCCCCCAGCCGGCGACCAGCGCCTGTTCCAGCTGCTTGTCGGGCATGGGATCGGCTTCGGCGCGCAGCCGGGCCATGATGTCGGCCAGTTCGCGCGGCAACACCTCGCCGCCGTCCATGCTGATCAACTGGCCCAGCTTCATCGCCGCGCCGCGCAGCCGGGCCAGTTCATCGGCCAGCCGCCTGGCGTTGGCCGGGGTGAGCAACAGGCTGGGCAGATCGGGCCGCTGGCCCTTCAGCACCTCACGCGCACCGCCGCCGATCACATTGCCGGCAATCCCGCCGGCCAGCCGGCCAAAGCCCGCCAGGCGCGACAGGCGGGAGGAGGGGACAGTGCGGGGGCGGGTGGGCAACATGCGAACGCCATGAACCCGGCCAGCCGCAAGCGCCAGTGCGGGGCATTGCCGCGCGCTGTCCTACAGCGTCGCCACGCTCTATGGTGCGTGTCCGTTCTTTGAAATGGTCAACTTGGTGCCCGTGTGACACAGGCGAAATGTGTCACTTGTGTCTCAGACTCGCGCTTCAGGCCGCCAGTCCGAACGCCTGTTCCAGCACCAGCAATTCCTCTTCCAGCATGTCGGTCAAGGCTTGCACATCGGGCAGGATATTGGCGCCCGCGATCAGGCCGAAATCCAGCTGGTCGCGATAGCCTTGCACGGTGATGTTGAGCGCCATGCCGTGGGTGACGATGGACACCGGATACAGGTGCAGCAATTCCGCCCCGGCGGCATAGAGCGTCACCCGCGGGCCCGGCACGTTCGATATGCACACATTGGTGGCGGGTGGCAGCACATCGGCCAGGCCCGATCGGGAATAGAGCAGGGCCAGCAGCTGCGCCGCCACTGGCAGGCCCAGCGCCGACGCATTGGTCATCAACGGCACGAACGCCTTGAACGGGTTCACCATCTCCTTGGCCTTGCCAGATTCGGCGATGATGCTGTTCAACCGCTGTTTGGGATCTTCGATGTTGGTGGCCAGCGGGCAGATCATGGCAAACACCTGGTTGTTGGTGTTGGCATTGCCTTCATCGCGCAGCGAGATCGGCACCCCGGCGGTGAGCGGCTTGGCCGGCACCTCGCCATTTTGCGCCAGATACCGCCGCAAGATGCCCGCCGAAATCGCCATCACCGCATCATTCAACGAACCACCGGCCGCCTTGCCCACCGCCTTCACGCGCGGCAACGACAAGGTGATGCTGCCAAAGGCGCGTTCGGAACTGATCGACTTGTTGAGCAGCGTCTTGGGTGCGACCAGATTCTGCAGGTCTGCCAGGCGTGCCGGATCCAGAAAGCCCGCCATGCTGCGGGTGGCAGCACCAGCCATCGCCGGCAGCGCGGCCGCGAGCTTCACGCCCAGTTCCACCTGGCCGGCCACATGATCCAGCAGCACCGATCCCAGATCGGTCTTGCCGGTGCGCGGCAGTTTGAAATCCACTGCTTCGGGTGAAAACGGCGCCTGCCAGAAGCGCAGATAGGATTGCATGGCGTTGGTGGCGGTTTCGGCCAGGCCGGGCTTGTCCGCACTGTCCTCGGCCGGATCGGCGGCCTTGCGCACCCGCGGCTTGGCATCGGGCATCACGTCATAGATGATCTTGGTGAGCGCCACGCCGGCGCCGCCATCGATCAGGGCATGATGGATCTTCACATACAGGCCGACCTGATTGTTCGGCATGTTTTCAAACAGATAAAATTCCCACAACGGCCGGGCGCGGTTGAGCAGTTTGGCATGCATCCAGCCCACGGTGCGGCGCAGGGCTTCCATGTCGCTGGGGGCGGCCAGGCTGGCGCGGAAAATCTGGCGGTTGATATCGAATTGCTCGTCTTCCACCCAGCTGGGATGATCAACATCCAGCGCCGTGCGCGCCAACTTGCGCTTCAGCATCGGCGCATCGGCAATGCGATCGGCAATCTGCGCCTTGAAGGCTTCGAAGAAATCGCCCGCATAACCATCAGGCAGCTGGAACATCGACAGCGAGCCGACGTGCATGGGCATTTCCGGCGTTTCCATATACAGAAACCCGGCATCCAGCGTTGACAGTTTGACGGCATCGGCCACGGCAATTCCCCCAGAGAGCGCCGCAAACTCTGGTGGGTTCAGGCAGACAAAGTCAACAGCGCGGTTCAGCGGGCATAGGCGAACGCGAACGGGCCGCTGCGGCGGAAGGGCGTGAACTGGCCTTCGGGCTGGGCCAGGCGATCGGCGGTGGCCCACAGCGCAGCCGGGTTCACTCCGATGCCGACATGGCTGGCCAGGTGCACCTCGATATTTTCGGCATTGGCGGCCGGCCGGGCGATGCAGGTGCGCCAGTTCACCACGCCATCCAGCCGCGTGTAGATTGAACTGTTGGGCACCGGCAGATCGCCGGCCAGCGCGCTGATATCGGCGGGATCTGGATCGCCTTCCTTCGACATATATTCATACAGGCGCTTGGCCGATGTGGCGTTGATGTCGCCGGAAAACGGGCTGCCCAGCGTGACCACACCGCGCACCGCATCGGGGTTGGTGAGCGCGAGATAGCGGGCGAACACGCCGCCAAGGCTCCAGCCGACCAGCGAGACCTTGCGGCCGGTTTCGGCATGAAGATCGGCCAGTTGCCGGCGCAGATGATCGCGCATCTTGTAAAAACGGCCAAGGTTGCGGCCATTGCCCCACGGCCGGGCATCATGGCCCAGATCGCCGAGATATTTGCGCAGCGGGGCCGTTGAGGTGTCGCTGGCCATGAAACCGGGCAGCACCAGCACCGCATGGCCATCGCCCTTGGGCGCCGTCATCATCAACGGGCGGGTCGCAGCGGCCGCTGCCAGCTCAAACAAGCCACGCCCTTCGGTGAGGGTAAGCAGCATCGATGGCCTGCGCATCTTGTGCCCCGATCCATGAAATTCTGCGCTGGTGGTGGCGGATGCAGTGGCAGTGTTCATGCGCGCCGGCCTTTCTGGCTGCTGAATGCGCGAAAACCCTGCACTCCCCATCCGGGAAGCGCAACCGCAGTTAACGTAACTTCGATGTAATGAAAAAGGCCGGAACTTTGGTTCCGGCCTTTTCAAGATGGTGACCCCTACGGGACTCGAACCCGTGTTTTCGCCGTGAAAGGGCGACGTCCTAGACCGCTAGACGAAGGGGCCAGCAGCGAGAGGCCGCCTGTTATTGACACAGGGACGCCACGTCAACAGCGATTTTGCGCGAAGCTGTGGAAAAAGCTCTGCCGCTCACCGAGCATCGGCAAAGGCGGCATCATCCAGTTCCAGTTCCACGGCATTGCCGCCGGCCCAATCATCGCGTTTTACCCGGCCGGTGACATGAATCGGCCGCCCAAATCCCTTGTTTGCAGCGCCTTGCAGGGCTGCGCCCATGTCGCTGTCCCCCTGCCGCCAGGCCATGGCCTTGATGCGGCCGCCATCGGCACCGGCCAAAGCCAAGCGCAGATGATTTTCCCCAACGATCCGGGCATCGACAATGGTGAACGGCCCCGCTGCCACGCGCGGCGCGGGCCAGCCCTGGCCATAAGGACCGGCAGTTTCCAGCACATCCACCAGCCCGGCGTTCAGCCCGCGCGGCGCCACGGCGGCATCGATGGACAGCGCCCGATCAGCCGTGGCTGCCGCGACGGCCGCTGCAAGGCGGGCATCCAGAAACGCCGCCAGTTCGCCAATGCGGTTTGCCGCCACGGTAAGCCCGGCCGCCATGGCGTGGCCGCCCCCGGCGATCAGCAGGCCATGATCCGCCGCCGCCAGCACCGCCGCACCCAGATCAACCCCGGTGATGGAGCGGCCCGATCCCTTGGCGGTGCCATCGTCTTGAATGGCGATCACGATGGCCGGCCGGTTCATGCGTTCCTTCAGGCGGCTGGCGACAATGCCGATCACGCCGGGATGCCAGCCCGTCCCCGCCACCACCACGCAGCCATCGGCGGTGACTGCGCTGGCCAGCGCCGCTTCGGTCACCGCCTGTTCAATGGCGCGCCGCTCCTGATTCAGGCCATCCAGCTGGGCAGCAATCGCGGCGGCTTCACCGGCATCATGGGTGGTGAGCAATTTCACCCCCAGATCGGCCTGGCCCACCCGCCCGCCGGCGTTCACCCGTGGCCCCAGCGCAAAGCCCAGATCACGCGCCACCGGCGCGCGGGACAGGCGGGCGGCATCGGCCAGTGCCGCCATGCCGATATTCTCCCGCCGGGCCATCACCTTCAGCCCTTGCGTCACAAAGGCGCGGTTCAGCCCGCGCAGCGCCGCCACATCAGCCACGGTGCCCAGCGCCACCAGATCGATCAGGCGCAGCAGATTGGGCTCCTCCCGGGCCGCAAACCAACCACGTGCCCGCAACAGGCGGTTCAGCGCGACGGCCAGCAGAAACGCCATGCCCACGGCGGCCAGATGGCCGAACTGCGCCGCATCGGCCGCTTCATCCAGCCGGTTGGGGTTCACCAGCGCCACGGCCGGGGGCAGGGCGGTGCTGGCCTTGTGGTGATCCACCACGATCACATCCAGCCCGGCGTCCTTGGCCGCTTCCAGCGCGGCAAAGCCCTGTGTGCCGCAATCCACCGTGACCACCAGATCGGCCCCGGCCTGGCGCAGCGCCACCAGCGCCTCCGCCGACGGGCCATAGCCTTCCAGCAGCCGATCGGGGATATAATGGCCGACCTTGCCGCCCACGCTGCGCAGATAGCGGATCAGCACGGCGGCCGAGGTGGCGCCATCCACATCATAATCGCCGTAGACGACAATCAACTCGTCCTTGGCGAGGGCGTCGGCCAGGCGTTCGGCGGCGCGGTCCATATCCAAAAATATCGACGGATCAGGCAGCCAGTCGCGCAGGGTCGGGCTTTTCAGCCGGGCAAAATCGGCCGGATCGGCGCCGCGGGTGCGGAACAGATGGTGCAGCAGTTCATCATCACCGCGCCCATCCAGCCCATCGCCCGGCGCCAGCCCGCCGCGCCAGGCCCAACGCTGGCCGGTGAGGGAATGGCTGATGCCGAAAACGGGGCGGGGGGCGTCCATGGCCCACTCATGGGCAGGGCGGGGGATTCGGGCAAGACTTGTAAATCCTCCCCCCTGGGGGAGGTGCCCGCAGGGCGGAGGGGGCGGCGCAGAGCCCAGCCAACAGCCCGCGCCCCCTCCGCCTCGCTTTGCTCGGCACCTCCCCAGAGGGGGAGGATTTTTGGCTGATTACGAATGCCGCGCGGCGCGGTGTTCGCCGCTCACCCGGCGCACGGTGCCGGTGGAAGCACGCATCACCACGGTTTCGGTGGTGATCATGCCATCCTTGCGGCGCTTCACGCCCTTCAATAACGACCCATCGGTCACGCCGGTGGCGGCAAAGATGCAGTCGCCCTTGGCCATGTCGGTCAGGCCATAGATGCGATCCAGATCGGTGATGCCCCAGCGGCGGGCGCGGCCGCGTTCATCATCATTGCGGAACAACAGGCGGCCCTGCATCTGCCCACCAACGCAGCGCAGCGCAGCAGCGGCCAGCACGCCTTCCGGGGCGCCGCCCGAACCCATGTACAGATCGATGCCGGTATCGGGGTTGGTTGTGGCGATCACGCCGGCCACATCGCCATCGGGGATCAGCATGATGCCGCAGCCCAGGCCGCGCAGTTCGGCAATCAGGGCTTCGTGACGCGGCCGGTCGAGCACGCACACGATGATATCGCCCGGTGCCACGCCCTTGGCAGCGGCGACGGCCTTCACATTCTCGGTCGGCGTCTTGTTCAGATCGATCACGCCGTCGGGATAGCCGGGGCCGACCGCGATCTTGTCCATATAGACATCCGGCGCATTCAGCAGGCCACCTTCCTCGGCGATGGCCAGCACGGCCAGCGCATTGGGGCCGGCCTTGGCGGTGATGGTGGTGCCTTCCAGCGG
>CAZHTW010000082.1:0-4049 GCA_964535865.1 uncultured Sandarakinorhabdus sp.
GCGCCAAAGCCGATCTGGTGGGTGGGCACATGCACGGTGGACAGCGCCGGGGAGGCGATGGCCGCCAGACGGCCATCATCAAATCCCACCACCGAAATATCCTCCGGCACGCGCCAGCCCCGGCTTTTGAACATCTGAACCGCGCCAATCGCGGTCTGGTCATTGGCGGCAAAAACCGCGGTTGGCGGATCGGCCATGGAGACGATTGCGGCCGCCGCCGCCGCCCCGCCTTCTACGGTGAAATCGCCCGGCAGGCACAGCGCCGGATCAAACGCGATGCCGCGCCCGGCCAGCGCCCGCGCAAAGCCGTCGCGGCGGTGGGTCGTCAGGCTCGATCCGTGCGAGCCCATGATGTGGGCGATGCGGCGGTGGCCCAGATCGACGAGATAATTGGTCATCATCCCGGCGGCCAGTTCATGATCGATGCGCACCTTGGGCAGATCCGTATCCTCGCCCACATCCAGCGCGATCACCGTTGGCGGCATGCGGCTGATGTCATCGGCGTCATAACCGCCCACGGTGGTGACCAATATCAGCCCGTCGGCACGGCCGGCGGCAACCTGTTCGACATAATCACGCTCCCGCGCCAGATCGCGCTCGCTGTGGCCGACCAGCACGCCATAGCCGGCCGCCTTGGCCGCCGCCTCGCACCCGGCAAATATGTCGAGGAAATAGGGGTTGAGGCTGGGCACGACGACGAGGATCAGGTTGGTGCGGCTGCCCCGCAGCCGGCGGGCGGCGACGTGCGGGCGGTAATTCAGCACCGCCACCGCCGAATCGATGGCGGCACGCGCCTCCGGGCTGAGCAGTTCGGGGTTGTTGAAGGCGCGCGACACGGTGGCGATCGACACGCCGGCCACGCGCGCCACATCGTGAATGGTCACCGTGCGCCTGGTCTTGCTCATGGCGCGCGCCCTTCCGGTTCAACCGGCGGCCCGGTGGTGCCGCGGATTTCCAGCGCGGTGGGCAGGATCGCATCGGCCACGCTGCTGCGGCCATCAAGGCTGGCAATCAGCGCGGCAATGGCCAGCCGGCCCAGTTGCACCTTGTCAAACCCCACGGTGGTGAGCGGCGGATCATAGAGCAGGCCGATGCGCAGATCATCATAACCGATCACCGAAACATCCTGCCCGATGGCCAGGCCGTCGCGCTTGATCGCCTGCATCGCGCCCACGGCAATTTCATCGTTGGCGGCAAACACTGCGGTGGGCCGGGGATAGCGGGTGAGCAGCCGCGCCATAAGCGCCTCGCCCGATGCCAGGCTGAACTCGCCGGCCAGGTGCGGGCAATGCGCCGGCTCCAGCCCTGCGCCTGCGATGGCCTGGGCAAAGCCCTGCGCCCGCTCCCGCGCCAGCGACTGTTCGGGCGGGCCGCCGATATGGGCGATGCGGCGGTGGCCCAGCGCCACCAGATGCGCCACCGCTGTCGCTGCGCCGGCCACATTGTCAATCTGCACGCACGGCACGCCGATGGCCCCGGCACTGTCCAGCGCGGCCACCATCGCCGGAACGCTCTTGCCGCGGCTGGCCAGCCGTTCCGGATCCATGGTCGTCACCAGCACCAGCCCGTCGGCGCGCTGGCTGAGCACCTGATCCAGAAACACATGCTCACGGCTGGCATCGCTGCCGGTGTGGGCCATCAGCACGCCATAGCCATGGGCAACGGCCTCCTGCTCGGCACCGCGAAAAATCTCCAGGAACAGCGGGCTGAAGCTGGGCACCGCCACCAGCAGGGATCGGGTGGAGCGGGTGCGCAGATCGCGCGCTGCCAGATTGGGGCGAAAGCGCATCTGCGCCGCCATGGCGTTCACCCGGTCCAGCGTGTCCTGCGACACCAGCTGCGGCTGCGACAGCGCGCGCGACACGGTGGACACCGAAACGCCCAGCGCGCGCGCGACATCGCGCATGCGCACCAGCCCGATCTGGTCGCCCTCCGCCATCCTACCGCACAGGCCTTCCGGCCACGCACCGCCGCTCCATCGGCCGCGCGCAGCGGGTTGCATCAATGTTCACATCCTATTCCCCAGAAATATGATCAACATCGCATGACGCACAACCCTTACGAACATCGGCCGCAAAGCGCCAGCACCGCCGTGCTGTCCGGCAATATCGGGGGTGCAATCCCCGCGCCCGGTCTCTAAGGTTCACGCAGTGGCGCGATGGGGGCATGATGATCGTCTGTTTCGGGGAATTGCTGATCCGGCTTTCGGCGCCGGGTCGCGGCCTGTTGCTGCAAAGCCCGGCGCTGGATGTGCATGTGGGGGGCGCCGAAGCCAATGTGGCGATCGCGCTGGCCCGCCTGGGCCACCACACAAGGATGGTGAGCGCGGTGCCAGACAATGCGCTGGGCGGCGGCGCGGTCGCAGCCTTGCGGGCCAGCGGCGTGGACTGCAGCGGCGTCGCCACGCTGCCGGGGCGCATGGGCCTGTATTTCCTGGCCCCCGGCGCCGGCCTGCGCGCGGCGGAGATCATCTATGACCGCGCGGGCAGCAGCTTTGCCACCGCGCCCGCCAGCGCCTTTGACTGGCCGCGCCTGCTGGCGGGTGCGACGCGGCTGCATCTGTCGGGCATCACCCCGGCCCTGGGCCCCAATTCGGCCAATCTGGCCCTGGCAGCGGCGCAAGCGGCGGCCGATCTGGGCATCCCCGTCAGTTTTGACGGCAATTATCGCGCCCAGCTGTGGGCCGCCTGGAACAGCAACCCGCAAGACATATTGAGCCGCCTGATCGCCCATGCCGACCTGTTGTTCGGCAATCATCAGGATATCGCCCTGCTGCTGGGCCGCGATTTTGCCGGCACTGGCGATGATCGCCGCCGCGCCGCCGCCGATGCCGCCTTCGCCGCCTTTCCGCGCCTGCAACTGATGGCGTCCACCGCGCGCCATGTTCACGATGCCGATCGCCACCAGTTGGCAGCGCGAATCGACACGCGCAATGGCCATGTGCAAACCGACGAGATCGCCATTTCCGGCATTGTTGACCGCATCGGCGCCGGCGATGCCTTTGCCGCCGGCGTGCTGCACGGCCTGAGCCAGGGCGATATCGCCCACGCCGCCACCATCGGCCTGGCGCTGGCCTGCCTGAAACACGGGCTGCCCGGCGATGCCAGCCTGTTCGGCCAGCGCGACATCGATGCCTTTCTGGCCGGTGGTTCCGACGTGCGGCGTTAAGGCGGCGATGGATCGCCCACCCGCCGCCCGGTCACCCGGCCGAGCAGCTTGAACGCATAGAGCATCATCCGCCCCCGCACCGGGCCGTCCGCGCCCGTGTGCGCCGGCAGGCCCAGCGCCGGCAGATCGGCCCGCGCCGCCACGCTGCCGGCCTGCGGATTCAGCGCCACCGCCGCCAGCAACGCCGGCAGGCGCGCGCCAAAGCGCGCCTGCAACGTCGCCTCCACCAACAAGGGCAGATGGCGTTCCAGCGGGTCCATCTGCAACAGATCGGGCACGGCAGCGATCAGCAACAGATTGCGCACCTGCTGCACCGCATCACCCGCGCCGGCCGGCGGCCATTTCGCCAATTGCCGCTCAATCCGCGCCAGCGCGCTGGCCAAGGCTTCATCCGGCGGCTCGGCCGCAATCGGCGCCACCAGGCCCGAATCGGGCGGCAGCCGTTCAAAGGCGATTGCGTCAAGATCAGGCGCCGGCAGTTCGGGGGGCAATTCGGGCGTGGGCGCAACGGGTGCTGGCACCGCCAAAGGCACAGGCGCACTCTGCTCCCCTCCGGCTTGCAGCCTGCCCCGGACTTGATCCGGGGGGAGGGGCTGGGGGTGGGCCTTTGCTGCAGGCACCATCTTCGAGACGCGGGCCGGCGCCTCACCCCCCCGCACATAATCCGCCACAACCCCCGCCTCGGCCCGATCCGGCGGCGCCGGCACCGGCCGCGCCCGGCTGTGCGCCAGCCCGGCCAGCGCAACCCAAGCCGCTGCCACCAGCACCAGCCACCAGCCCCGCCGGCCAATCTGCAGCCGCCCGCCCGGTTCCCAGCGGAACAGCAGCACCGCCGCCACCAGCGCCAGCACGCCATGCCCGACCAGCATCGCCAGCTCAAA
>CAZHTW010000082.1:4059-12515 GCA_964535865.1 uncultured Sandarakinorhabdus sp.
GCGTGCCTGTGGCGATCCAGACCGCGGTGACCGGCACAGGCACGCGCGCGGCCAGCATCGCCAGCTCAAACCCCGCCGCGCGCGTGCCTGTGCCGGTCACCGCGGTCTGGATCGCCACCACGGCATGGCGGCCGGGCAACAGGTTCGACAAGGGCAGCGCCCAATCCGGCAGGCTGGCCAGCGGCACCGCCACCCCGCCGATGATCAGCATGGGCAGGAAAATGCACTGGCCCAGCGCCTGCACCGCCGGCACATTGCCCACCAGGCTGCCGATCAACGCGCCAATGCACAGGAAACACAGGCTCGCCACGATCAGCGCCAGCATGGTGGACACCGGGTGGGGCAGCGCCGGCATGCCCAGGGCGCGCGCCGCGACATGCTGCAGGATGAGCGCGCCGGCCAGCAGCACGGCGCGGGCCAGCACCAGCGCCAGCACAAAGCGCCAGCGCGGCGCGGGCGTGAGGGCATAGTGCCGCCACAGCCCGGCTTCGCGTTCGGCCACCATCTGGGTGGGCAGGCCAAAGGCGGCGCTGCCCAGGATGGTGATGGTGAAAAACTGCCCGGCGTGCAGCGCCAGCGGCAACGGATCATCGCCATAGAGCGCCCAGAATCCGCCCAGAAAGATCAGCGGGAACAGCCAGCCATAAATCAGCGCCATCGGGTTGCGCCCGGTGGCCAGCAGATTGGCCCACAACAATCGCCGCATCATGCCGCGCCCCCCAGCACCATCTCCGCCAGGCTGCCGCCCAGCTCGCCGGGCCGCCCCTGCGCCACCAGCCGGCCATGGTGCAGCACAATCACCCGGTCACACAGGCTGGCGGCTTCGGCCAGATCATGGGTGGCCAGCAAGATCGCCGCCCCCGCCGCCCGCCGTTCGCCGAGCAGCCCGGCCAGATCGCGCCGCATCGCCGGGTCCAGCGCGGTGCCCGGTTCATCCAGCACCAGCGCCGCCGGCTGGTGCTGCAAGGCCAGCGCCAGCGCCAGCCGCTGCGCCTGCCCGCCCGAAAGCCGGTCCACACGGCGATCCGAAAATCCATCCAGCCCCAGCGCCGCCGCCAGGCGATCGTCCACGCCCACCCCATGCAGCCCGGCAAACAGCGCCAATGTTTCCGCCACGGTCAGCCGCGCCGGCAGGCCGGGTTGCTGCAACAGCACGCCGGTCGCCGCCCGCGCCGCCACGCTGCCCGGCGCATGACCCGCCACGCGCACCCGCCCGGCATCGGCGCGCGCCAAGCCAGCCACACAATCGATCAGGCTGGACTTGCCCGCACCATTCAGGCCGATCAGGCCGACAATCTCGCCAGCCGCGACCGTGAACGACACGCCGTCCACCACCGCGCGCCCGTCGCGGCAGCGGCTCACATCCGCAATGTCGATCACCCGATCACCGTTGCGGCGCGTCGATGTCTTTCTCTGACCATGGCGTGGTGCGGTGGGCAAAGGCCAGCCGCCATTCCTTCACCGCGGCCGGCGGCACCGGCGCGGCGCGATTGCCAAAGGATTGGCGGATATAGGTGAGCACGGCGGCCACCTCCTCGTCGCTCATCGCCCCGCCCAGTGGCGGCATCAGGCCGATCTTGCCTTCCAGCCCGTTGGTGAGGATGCGCACCGGCACGTCGCCATTGGCCGCCACGCGCCTGGAACCCGCCAGCGGCGGAGCCACCGTCGCCTGCCCCTGTCCTTCGATCTGGTGGCACCCCGAACATTGCTCGACATAAATCGCCTGGCCCTGTTTGAACAAGGCCTCCTCGCTGGCATTGCGCGGCGGCAGCGCCGGCGGCGCCGGCCGGCCCGGCCAGGTGATCAGCGCCAGCAGCTTTTTCGCCGGTTCCGCCAGTGCATCGCCGCCGCCGGCCAGCCGGCTGATCGCCGCCGGTTCGGCGGCCAGGGCAAAGCGTTCCACTCCGCCGCGCTGGCGGGTGACACCCGGGATATTGCCGCCGGCGCGGCCACCGGCCACGGCATTGCCGCCGGTTTGCGCGCCGCCGGCAAAGCCCAGCGCCAACCCATCGAGCAGCGCCGTGCGCACCGGGGCGGGCAGATCATCGCGCGCCGCCAGCGCCACCAGCTGTTGCCCGGTGGCGGCGTCGCGGCGCTTGGCCAGGCTGCCGGCCAGCATGGCAACGGCTTCTTTGGGCGCAGCCGGCGCGGCGGCCAGCGCGCTGAGCACCGGCAACTCGCCACCCTTCAGGCCCGACAAGGCGGCATCCACCAGCACCGGATCATCGCCATGCACGGCCAGCAGCGCGATCATCGGCTGGGTGCGCGCCGCGTCCGGCAGCGCGCCCAGCGTGGCGGCGGCCTGCACCCGCACCTGCCAATTGCCATCGCCGGCCAGCGCCAGCACCGCCCTGGTCAATTTGGCATCGCCCGTGGCCAGGCCCGATTCGGCCAGCCGCAGGCCAGCGGCGCGCAGTTCGGCCCGGCCATCGCGCATGGCCAGCAGCGCCAGATCGGGCCGCATCGCGCCCATGCCGTCCAGCGCCCACAGCGCATGCAGCCGGCTGCGCCAATCGGCCTTCACGTCCTTGGCCAGCTTGACCAGCAGCGGCACGGATTTGGGATCGGCGCGCTGCACCAGATGCTGCTGCGCCGTGTCCCGCCACCAGCCATTGGGGTGGGACAGGTGGCCCACCAGCGCCGCCGCCGTGTCCTTGCTCATCTGCGGGCGGGCATCGCGGGCCATGGGCGCACCATCAGCACCCACATGCACCACGCGATAGATGCGGCCATGGCCCACCCCGCGCGCCAGCCCGCGCTTGGTGATATAATCCTTCAGATAATCGGTCTGCAGCGGGCCATCCTGCGACACGCCGCGATACATGTCGGCAATGGTGAAGCTGCCATCGGGCGCACCGGCCAGCGCGGTGGGGCGGAAGCGCACATCGGTGGAGGCGAGGAATTCGCCCCTGGGGTAATAATCCTCGGCGCGCAGCCGGCCCTGGCCGTCATCCATCAGGCGCAGCAGATGCACGATGTTGGTGGCGCCATCGGCCACGAAGGCCATGCCCTGCACATTGGCCGGCAACCGCGTGCCGCGATAGATCAAGGGCGAGGAGACGCCGCCATAGTAGCTGGCGGTGCCGTCGCCCCGGAACACCTCACGGCGATAGCCGCGGTTGAGCCCGAACGTGGGGTGCGCCGGCCAGATGTTGGTCTTTTCCTGATCAACCAGATTTTCATACAGGCCGCGCGTGCGCACCAGATCGGGATTGCGCGCGAAATAGCTGGGGCTGACATTGTCCACAAACAGCGGATCGGTGTTGACGTTGCGATAGATGCGCCCGGCATCATCCTGCGTCACACCCCATTGCCCGCGCCGCAGGCCCGGCACGGTGACAAACTGGCCCTGCCCCGGTCCGGTGGACTTGTACGCCAGGTTCCACTCATGCTCGGACACCACGAGCAGATTGTCCATGCCCCAATAGAGCCCGTTGGCGCCGTGTTCGAGCACGCCCAGCCGGGCAAAACCGTCCGCCAGCTTCACCTTGCTGTCGGCGACAAGATCGCCATCGGTGTCGCATGCCTTCCACAGCGTGGGCGGCTCACCGATCAGCGCGCAGCCATTTGCCAGCACCTTGAAGGCGCGCGGCAGCACCAACTTGTCGGCAAACACGGTGCGCTTGTCGTAAATCCCGTCATTGTTGGTGTCGTCCAGCACGACCAGGCGGTTGACCGGCTCCAGGCTGTTTTCCATGGCCAGATTGTGCGACCAGCCCGGCAATTCCATCACCCACAGCCGGCCATCGCCATCATGTTCGATCAGGATCGGATCCTGGACCAGCGGTTCGGCGGCGACCAGCTCGACGGCATAGCCCGGCGCCATGGCAAAGCTTTTCAGCGCGTCGGCGGGGGCCAGCACCGGCGGCTCGTCCGGCTCGGTGGGTTGGAAATAGGGCCAGGGCCGGCCCACCTCGCTGCGCAGCGGCACCGAAAGATCGGCGGCGGCCAGCAGCAGCGGCGCCGCCAGCGCGGCAACCGAAGCCCCTGTCCATGCCTTGCGATGTGAGATCATTCTGAACCTGCCCATGTGACGTTCGTGCCGCAGGCGGCGGCGCTTGGCAATTGCATACTGTATATAGTATTCGCCTCTGACAAGCAGCAAGCCATCAGCTTGACGCAGTTGGACCTCTTGCCGCAGCAGGGGCCAGAGGGGAGCAAGCCGCGCGTGACCGGGTTTTGGGCAAAGGGCAGCAACCGCTGGGCGGTGATGCTGGCGCTGTTGCTGGCGCTGATCCTGCTGCCATGGGCGCTGGCGGCGGACCAGCTGGCCAGCGCCTCCATGGCCGCCGCCGCCGCGCTGGCGCAGCGGCCGGGCCTGTTGTTTGCCCTGGTGGTGGCGCTGCTGGCGCTTGACCCGCTGTTGCCGGTGCCTTCGTCCATCGTGGCCGTGGCCGCCGGCGGCGGGCTGGGGCTTGGGGCCGGCGCCAGTGCCATCTTCATCGGCCTGATGGCGGGCTGCGTCCTCGGCCACGCGCTGGGCCGCTGGCCGGGCCGGGCGGTGGCTGCCCGCATATTGGGGGCGGAACAATTGGCGGGCCTTGCCGCCCATGCCAGCCGCATCGGGCCGCTGGCCCTGTTGTGCAGCCGGCCGGTGCCGGTGGTGGCCGAAGCGGTGATGATCCTGGCCGGGGCCGCCGGCCTGCCATTGGTCCGGGTGTTGCTGCACTGCGCGCCGGCCAATGCGGCGCTGGCACTGCTGTGGGCCGGGGCGGGGGCGGCGGCGCGCACCGGGCATTTTGTGCCGGCGCTGCTGGCCGCGCTGCTGGTGCCGGGGCTGGCCCATGCCGCCTGGCCGCTGCTGCGCGCGCGTTGATTTTCCAATTCGGATGACCTGATCTGATGCTTGCCCTGTTTGCTGTCACCGCGGCCGCTGTTGTGTCCACCGCTCCCCCGATCATTGTCACCGCTTCGCGGCTTTCGGCCACCGACCGGGCACAGATTGTGAGCAATGATGCCATGTTGGCCACGGGCAGCGTGGCCGCCGCGCTTGCCGGCCAGCCGGCGCTGTTCATTGCCCAGCCCGGCGGCCGCAGCGGCTTTGCCGCCGCCACGCTCGATGGCGCCGATCCCAATTTCACCCTGGTGCTGTTCGATGGCGTGCCGCTCAACAACGCCAGCAGCAGCCGGGGCGGGGCGGTGAATCTGGCCGAAATCAACGGCTTCGGCCTCGGCCGCATCAGCATCCTGCCCGCCAGCCTGTCGGCCGTGCATGGTTCGGGTGCACTGGCCGGCGTGATCGCGCTGGAACCAGCCGCGCCAACCGCCGATTTTCGCGTGTATTTTCAAGCCCATGGCCTCGTCAACCCAACAGGCCACGGCCTTGCCGCCGGCCTGTCCGGCCCACTGGGCGGCGGCTGGGGCGCCAGCCTGACGGGCCAGGTGGATGACGACGGCAGCCCCACCCCGCTCACCGGCTTCGTCGCCCGCACCGCCGTGCTGCGGCTGGTCCATGATGGCGGTGACCGGCTGTTGTTCCGCTACAATGACGTTGATTCCCAAGGATTTCCCGACGCCAGCGGCGGCGCCCTGGCCGCGGTGCGCCGCACCCCGGAAACCCGCCGCGCCCGCGAATATCTCGCCGCCATCCGCACCCGGCAGGCCCTGGGCGATGGCCTGCGCCTTGATCTGAATGCCAGTTGGCTGGGCCGAAACGATGCCATCGCCAGCCCCGGCGTCGCCGGCAGCGCCGGCAACCCCCAGGGCCTGCCGGCCAGCACGGACGCCACAAGCTATGACCGCTTCCTTGGCCAGGCCAGCCTGTCATGGGTGCGCGGGGCGACCAGCCTGGCCGCCGGCATCGAAGGCAGCGCCGAACAGGGCAGCGCCAAGGGCTTGCTGGACTTTGGTTTTTTCGCACTGCCCACCAGCTATCGCCTCACCCGCAATGCCTGGGCCGGCTTTGCCGAGATCGCCCGCAATGGCCCCGAATACAGCGCCAGCGCCGCCCTGCGGGTGGATCGCATCGGCACCCTGCCCGCCCGCCTGTCAGGCCGGCTGGCCGCCAGCGCCGCCCTGGGCGGCGGCTGGCAGGTGGAGGCATCGGCCGGCAGCAGCTTCAAGGCCGCCAGCTTCTATGCGCTGGCCAACCCGCTGGTCGGCAACCCGTCACTGCGCCCCGAATCGGGCAGGCGCGCCGATGCAAGGCTGGTCTGGCAGGGGAGGAACACACGGCTTTCCGTGGGCGCTTTCGTCGCCCGTTACCGCGATCTCATTGATTTTGTGTTCCAACCCGCGCCTGCCCTGGTCAATCGCGGCCGGGTGGCGGTGGATGGCGTCTCGGCAAGCGTCGCCCAGACCTGGGGGCCGGTCAGCCTTGATCTGGCGGCCCAGCACATCTGGCCACGCGACACCGCAGGCGGCCAAGGCCTGTTGTTGCGGCCGCGCTGGCGCGCCAATGCGGCGCTGCGTTGGCAGGCCGCGCCGCGCCTGTCCCTGGGGATCAACGCCGGGCACGTGGGGGCCCGCGACGATGAATCGGTCCCAACCGGTCGGCAGCGGCTCAGCCCCTATGTCGCGCTGGCCGCCAATGCGCACTGGCAGGCCAGCGAGGCGCTGCAGCTGCGGCTGGCGGCCGACAATCTGCTGGATGGCGACTGGCAGGAGGCTGCAGGCTTCCCCAACCCGCCGCTGCGGCTGCGGCTGGTGGCCAGCGGGCACTTCTGAAAAGGCCGGCGCGCCGCCCAGGGGATGAACAGCGCGCCGGGGGTGCAGGCCCCGTCTGGGGAACGGAGCCTGCAGGTTGGTTCAGGCCTGATCGGGCAAGGAGGCCCCGGTCACGCCGTCATCACGGCGCGGCGCGCGGCGCCGGCCGGATCCAGTATCACCTTGGAAACATTGTCATAAACCATCGTCGGCACCCGCGCGTCATGCGGCGCCCACGCCAAGCCCTTGATCGATGGATTGCCGGTGCGGGCAAAGGCCGCCCAGGCGTTGCTCATCGCCCGGCCCAGTGCCTGCGCACCGGGCGTGTTGCCGGTGGCGGTGGCCCAACGCTCCACATTGTCAGTGGCAAAGGGGATATCGATGCAGTGGAAACTGCCCCACCGCCCTTCCAGCGTGGGGCAGGCATAGGTCATATACCAGGTCCAGGCCGGGGTGCCCTGCGCGGTTTTCAGATTGGCGAAGTGCACCGAATTGTTGCGCCCGGCCATTGCCGCCATCACGCGCGACAGATGGCCCGGCGGCAGCCCGGGGAAGGCAGCGCGGAACGCGGCAAGTGCATCGCTGCGCGAACCTGCCGGGATATTGGCCATGCGTTTCAACAGCTCGGCCTCATCAAATTCCGGCAAGGCGCCGCCGCTTTCATCGCGCACGCTGCCCACCACCAACGGCACGTTGGCAGAAACCGCCGGCGCCCGCTCCAGGAACGGCACTTCCGGGATGGTGACGCCATCCACCACCGGGGACCAGCCCGGCGCGCGGCGGCGCGGGCCACCGATGGTGAGATTGGTCGGCTGACCGGCCGAAAGCCGGCGCGCCACCTTCTGCCCGGCATCGATCAGGGCGGCGGTGGGGATGGCCTGAAGGCGGAACAACTCGCGGCCGATGCCCAGTTCGGCCAGCACATCGCGGGTGAAGGCGCGGGCGCGATCCGAATCATTGCCCAGCAACGAGGCACCGCTATGGATCATCGCCTTGTGAAACAGGCCCTTGGCCGCAGGCATGCCCATCAAGGTGGAAACCTTGGAGCCACCGCCCGATTGGCCAAAGATGGTGACATTGCCGGGATCGCCGCCAAAGGCCGCGATATTGGCCTGCACCCACTGCAATGCCGCCACCAGATCGAGCACGCCGGCATTGCCCGATTGGGCATAGGCGGCGCCGCCCACCTCCGACAGATCCATATAGCCGAGCGGCCCCAACCGGTGGTTGACCGAAACGAAGATCACGCCCTGGTTGGCCGCCATGCGCGTGCCATCATAGCCGGCCAGTTCCTGCGATGATCCCGCCGTGTAACCGCCGCCATGGATCCACAGCATCACCGGCGCCTTGGCGGCATCGGTGCGGCCCCAGATGTTGAGTCGCAGGCAATCTTCACCGGTGAAGCCATCGTCCCAATGGAACAGCCAGGCTTCTTCATCATTGCTCCATCCGGTGCGGGCCTGCTGCGGGCAAGTTGGGCCCCAGTTCATGCAGCTGCGCGTGCCGGCCCATTTCGGCGCCGGGCCGGGCGGCAGGAATCGCGCCGCACCGCCGGTTTCGGCGGCATAGGGTATCCCCTTGAAGATGCGCACATCGCCATCACGATAGCCGCGCACCCGGCCCTGGGCGGTGTCCACCAGCGTGACCGGATCGACGGGCGGTGCCTTGCTGGCCCCCAACAGCTGCGCTTGCGCGCCACTGGCTGCCAAGGCCCCGGCCAGCGTTGCACCGGCCAACATTTCCCTGCGATCGATCATCCTGCCCCCCAAAGCGTAAACTGTATACAATATACGCTATGCCAGTTGGCGCGG
>CAZHTW010000083.1:0-12313 GCA_964535865.1 uncultured Sandarakinorhabdus sp.
GGCACCGACAGCCGTATATTTGCCCTGGCCTTCATAGGCCGCGCGCAGGGAAGGCCAGGGCACCGACAGCCGTATATTTGCCCTGGCCTTCATAGGCCGCGCGCAGGGAAGGCTCTTCCAAGCCCTTCAAAACGGCCTGCTTGGACGCGCGAAGCGACAGCGGCGACAATTCACACATCGCCGCTGCCAGCGCCCGGGCACGGGGCAGCAGATCATCGGCGGCCACGACTTCGCTTACAAAGCCAAGATCCCGGCCCTCGGCGGCCGAAACCGTGCGGGCGGTGAGGATCATCGCCATGGCGCGCGACACGCCGATGGCGCGCGGCAGCCGGTGCAGGCCGCCGGCCAGCGCGGCCAGGCCCACCTTGGGTTCGGGCAAGGCGAAGCTGGCGGTTTCCGAAGCGATGATGATGTCGGCCGCCAGCGCCACTTCGAAACCGCCGCCCATGGCAACGCCGTTCACGGCCGCGATCACCGGCTTGTCGAGATCCCAGCGGCTGGTCAGCCCGCCAAAGCCCGATGGCGGCACGGTGATGGCATTGCCTTCGGCTTGCCAGCGCAGATCATTGCCAGCGGAAAAGGCGCGCGGGCCCGCACCGGTGATGATCGCCACCCAAAGATCGGGATCGGCGGCGAAATCGTTGAAAATCTGGTCCAGCTCGGCATTGGCGGGTGGATGCAGGGCGTTCATCCGGTCTGGCCGGTTGATGGTGACGATCAATATCTTGCCGTCGCGTTCCACTGTCACATGTTCAAAGCCCATGATGTGCTCTCCCTTTGGCTGGGGTTGTGCCATGGCAGCGACGCGGCAAGGGCCTGATGAAAGCATGGGGGCACATAGGAAAGGCGCCCGGTCAGTTTCCTGACCGGGGCCAATGTCGCCAAAAAAGGAAAGGCCCCCGGTCAGTTGCCTGACCGGGGGCCGCGTGACGAGATGATCGCGTCTCACCGCTCGACGCCGGCTGGAGCCAATGCCCCCATCTGCTCCAGCCGGCGCGCGCTGCCTTGCCCTTGCGGGCGGCGCGCAGCGGTGAACGAAATCGTCGTTCTCCCCAGACCCTGGCCGCGAACGGCCCTTGTCTGGGCACTTGATATGCCGATTCTTTTTCCCTGTCAGGTCAGTGGTTGCAGCGGGCGTGACGAAATCGTGAACTGTGGCGGAACTGCAACAGTGGGCCTGATGCTTGCCCGCTTGGCCAGACATGCTAAGGCCGCATTCATATCCACGCAGCCAAGAGATTCACCTGTGCGCCTGTCCCGCTATTTCATGCCCGTCCTCAAGGAAACGCCCGGCGAGGCTCAGGTGATTTCGCACCAGTTGATGCTGCGCGCCGCGATGATCCGGCAAACATCGGCCGGCATCTATGCCTGGCTGCCGATGGGCAAGCGCGTGCTGGCCAATATCGAGAAGGTCGTGCGCCGGGAACAGGATCGCGCCGGCGCCATCGAAGTGCTGATGCCCACCATCCAGAGCGCCGACCTGTGGCGGCAATCCGGCCGTTTCGATGCCTATGGGCCGGAAATGCTGCGCATCACTGACCGGCACGACCGCGAGATGCTGTTCAGCCCCACCGCTGAGGAGCTGTTCACCGCCATCTTCCAGAACGGTGCCAAATCCTATCGCGACCTGCCGCGCAACCTCTATCAGATCCAGTGGAAATTCCGCGACGAAGTGCGGCCGCGCTTTGGCGTGCTGCGCGGGCGCGAGTTCCTGATGAAGGACGCCTATAGCTTTGATCTGGAATATGATTCCGCGGTCCACAGCTATAACCGCATGTTCATCGCCTATATGCGCACCTTCGCGGCGATGGGCCTGAACGCCATTCCGATGCAGGCCGATACCGGGCCGATCGGCGGCGATCTGTCCCACGAATTCATCGTGCTGGCCCCCACCGGCGAAAGCGATGTATTCTATCATGAAAACTGGCTGAAGCCGCGCGACACCTCGGCCATCAACGCCGATGACCGGGTTGCGCTGGCTCGCTTCATCGATGGCCTGAACGCCGATTATGCCGCCACCGATGAAAAGCGTGACCTTGCCGCCGAAGCGGCCTGCGCCGCTGCCCTGAAGCAATCCAAGGGCATCGAGGTTGGCCAGGTGTTCTATTTCGGGGACAAATACACCGCCGCCATGGGCGTTTCCGTGCAAGGCCCGGATGGCCAGCCGGTGACCCCGCTGATGGGCAGCTATGGCATCGGCGTCTCCCGCCTGGCTGGCGCCATCATCGAGGCGTGCCATGATGATGCCGGCATCGTGTGGCCGGAGGCGGTTGCCCCGTTCAAGGTGGCGCTGATCAACCTGCGGGCCGATGATGGCGCCTGCGCGGCAGCATGTGACACGCTCTATGCCCAATTCACCGCGGCCGGCGTTGATGTGCTCTATGATGATCGCGATGAACGCGGCGGCGCGAAATTCGCCACCGCCGATCTGATCGGGCTGCCCTGGCAGGTGATCGTTGGCCCCAAGGGTCTGGCTGCCGGGGTGGTGGAACTGAAGCGCCGCGCCACGGGTGAGCGGGTGGAAGTGCCGATCGATGCCGTGGTGGGCCGGATTTGATCACCGCGCACGAACGCCTGATCATCCGCCGCTACCTCACACCGGGGCAGGGGGAGGGGTTCATCTTCCTTGTCGCCGGCATCAGCCTGGTGGCGGTGGCGCTGGGCGTAGCCGCGCTGATCGCGGTGATGAGCGTGATGAACGGCTTTCGCGCCGAGCTGTTCGACCGCATCATCGGCCTGAATGGCCATGCCGTCGTCCAGGGTTATGGTGGGCGGCTGGACGAATGGCCACAGGTGGTGGCGGATGCCAAGGCCTTGCCAGGCGTGGTGAGCGCGGTGCCGATGATCGAACAACCGTTGATGGCCAGCGCCGGCGGCCGGGTGGAAGGCGTGATCGTGCGCGGGCTGCCGTTGGCGGCGATCATGGGCAATCCCACCATCGCCACCAATGTGCGCGGCGGGTCGCTTGATGCGTTGAAGCCCGGAGCCAACACTGTTGCCATTGGCGCTCGCCTGGCGGAGCAACTGGGGATCAGGGTGGGCGATGCCATCAGCCTGATCAACCCGGCCGGTCAGTCATCGCCGTTCGGCACCGTGCCGCGCATCGTGGCCTACAGCGTGGTGGCGGTGTTTGAAGTGGGCGTTTATGATTATGACAAGGCGTTCGTGGTCATGCCCTTGGCCGATGCCCAGACGCTGATGCGGCTGGACGGCGCGGTGGGCATGGTGGAGGTGGAAACCAACGATCCCGACCGTGCAGCCGCCATCCTGGAACCGATCCGGCAGAAATGGGCCGGCATTGCCGTGGTGAGCGATTGGACTCGCAGCAACGCCGCGCTGTTTTCGGCGCTGGTGGTGGAACAGACGGTGATGTTCTGGGTGCTGTCCATCATCATCGTGGTGGCCGTGTTCAACATCTTGTCGTCCCTCATCATGCTGGTGCGCGCCAAGACGCGGGACATCGCGATATTGCGCACCATGGGCGCGACGCGCGGCAGCATGATGCGGGTGTTCATGGCGGTGGGCACGTTGATCGGTGCGGCCGGGGTGACGGCCGGTCTGGCGTTGGGCTTCCTGCTGTTGCAGTTCCGGCAGGGCATCGTGGACGGTGTTTCGATGCTGACCGGCACCGATATCTGGGACCCGTCGGTGCGTTATCTCACGCTGTTGCCGTCGAAAACCGATCCGGCCGAGGTGGTGGGCATTGTGGTGCTGGCGGTGGGCCTGTCCTTCCTCGCCACGCTGTATCCGGCCTGGAAGGCTGCTTCCACCGATCCGGTGACGGTGCTGCGTTATGAGTGAACCGGTGCTGGAAACCATTGGCTTGGCCCGTCATTTCGAGCAGGCTGGCGCCCGGATCGAGGTGTTGCGCGGGGTTGATCTGGCGCTGGCACCCGGCGAGATTGTCGCGCTGCTGGGGCCATCGGGTTCGGGCAAATCCACGCTGTTGCAGGCGGTGGGCTTGCTGGAAGGCGGCTTTTCCGGGCGCATCCGCATCTGCGGCGAGGAGGTGGGCCAGTTGGATGAAGCCGGCCGCACCCGCGTGCGGCGGCAGCGGCTGGGTTTTGTTTATCAATTCCACCATCTGCTGCCGGATTTCTCGGCGCGGGAGAATGTCATGCTGGCCGGGCTGGTCGCCGGGGTTGATCCGGTTGCCGCCAGCGCCCGCGCCGACGAACTGCTGACCGCGCTTGGCCTTGGTGCACGCCTCACCCACAAGCCTGCGCAACTTTCGGGCGGGGAGCAGCAGCGGGTGGCCGTGGCCCGCGCGCTTGCCAACCGTCCGGCCCTGGTGCTGGCCGACGAACCCACCGGCAATCTGGATGAGGCCACCGCAGGCCTGGTGCTTGCGGCCTTTCTTGATCTGGTGCGCTCCACCGGGGCATCGGCGCTGGTGGCGACGCACAATATCGCACTGGCGCAGCGGATGGACCGGGTGGTGACCTTGAGCCAGGGCAAGCTGGTCACGGCTTAGCCTTTGACCCTCCCCCGAGAGGGAGGATATCGTTCGCCCCCATCTTCCTGGTGGATAAGTCGCCGCGTGCCCTTCACCTTGGCTGCGCTTGGCCGCATGGTTCGGCCATGTCGCACGCCGGATTCGTCCCTCTTCGCTGCCACAGCGCCTATTCGATGCTGGAAGGCGCCATCCAGCCGGAACAACTGGCCAAGGTGGCGCGGCAGTTGCGCTTCCCGGCGATTGGCCTGGCTGATCGTGCCAACATGTTCGCCGCCATGGATTTTTCCGCCGCGGCCAAGGATGCCGGCGTGCAGCCGATCATCGGGGCGCTGCTGCCGGTGGAACGTCCGGGATCGGCCACAATCCAGAATCGCGCCGTCGTCGATTGGCTGGCGGTTTATGCGCAAGATGCGGCCGGTTACACCAATCTGATCGCGCTGGTGTCGGATGCGCATCTGGCTGCCGAAACCCCCGGCGATCCGCTGCTGCGGCTGGCGCAGCTGGATGGGCGCACCGAAGGCCTGATCTGCCTCACCGGCGGCGCCGATGGCGCGTTGGCCCGCTTGGCCGCCGAGGGCCAGGACATGGAAGCGATGGCCGACCGGCTGACAGGCCTGTTCCCCGGCCGGCTCTATGTCGAGATTTCGCGCTGCGGCGACCCCATCGAGCAGAAGAGCGAGGCGTTGCTGCTGCGCCTGGCCGAGGTGCGCGGGCTGCCGATCGTGGGCACGGCGCCCGTCAAATTTCTCACGCCCGACATGCACCAGGCCCATGATGTGCTGCTGTGCATCGCCAACAGCAGCTATGTCGAGGCGCAGGACCGGCCGCAATCCAACCCGCAGCAATGGCTGAAATCGGCCGACGATTGGCACGCGCTGTTTGCCGATCTGCCCGAGGCCATTGCCAACACCATGGTGGTGGCCCAGCGCTGCGCCATGATGGCGCCCAGCCGTAAGCCGATCCTGCCGCGCCTGTCGGCCGGAGGCGAGGATGAGGCGCTGGATGCGGCTGCGACCGCAGGCCTGGCCCGGCGCATGGATGTGCTGGGCAAATCGGCTGAGGACCGCGCGCCCTATGAAGCCCGGCTGACCTTCGAGCTGGACGTGATCAAGGGGATGGGCTTTCCGGGTTACTTCCTGATCGTGGCCGATTTCATCGTGTGGGCCAAAGGCCAGGGGATTCCGGTGGGGCCGGGGCGTGGTTCCGGCGCTGGATCGGTGGTGGCCTGGGCGCTGACCATCACTGATCTGGATCCGCTGGAACATGGCCTGCTGTTCGAACGCTTCCTCAACCCGGACCGCGTGTCGATGCCGGATTTCGATATCGATTTCTGCGAAACCCGGCGCGGTGAAGTGATTGATTATGTGCAGCAGCGTTATGGTCGCGAGCAGGTGGCGCAGATCATCACCTTCGGGAAGATGAAGGCCCGCGCCGTGCTGAAGGATGTGGGGCGCGTGCTGCAAATGCCCTATGGCCAGACAGACCGGCTGGCCAAGCTGGTGCCCAGCCATCCCACCGATCCATGGACGTTGGCCCGCACCCTGGGGCAGGGCAAGGACAAGGACGGCAAGCGTTACCCCGGTGAACCGGCCTTCATCACCGAGGTGGAACGCGATCCCAAGGTGAAGCGGCTGGTCGATATCGCCCTGCAACTGGAAGGGCTGCCGCGCCACAGCTCCACCCATGCCGCCGGCGTGGTGATCGGGGATCGGCCGCTCAGCCAGCTGGTGCCGCTCTATCGCGACCCCAAGTCGGACATGCAGGTGACGCAGTTCGAAATGAAGGCCGCCGAAAAGGCCGGGCTGGTGAAGTTCGATTTTCTCGGCCTGAAAACATTGTCGGTGCTGGACCGCGCTGCTGCCATGCTGCGGGCGCGCGGCGTGGAGGTGGATTGGGCGACGCTGCCCACCGATGATCCGGCGGTGTATCGCCTGATTGCCGAAGGCGACACAGTGGGCGTGTTCCAGTTTGAATCGGAAGGTATGCGCCGCGCACTGGGCCAGGTGCGGCCCGATTGTTTCGCGGATATCGTCGCGCTTGGCGCCCTCTATCGCCCTGGCCCGATGGACAATATTCCCAGCTTTGCGCTGCGCAAGGCCGGGCGCGAGCAGGTGGAATTGCTGCATCCGGCGATGGAGCCGATCCTGCGCGAAACCTATGGCATCATTGTCTATCAGGAACAGGTGATGAGCCTCGCGCGCGAGCTGGCCGGGTACAGCCTTGGCGAAGCCGATCTGCTGCGCCGCGCCATGGGCAAGAAAATCCATGCCGAGATGGTGGCGCAAAAGGCCCGCTTCTCGGAAGGCGCAGAGAAAAACAACATTGATCCAGCGACTTCAGATGCAATCTTTGAATTGATCCTGAAGTTTGCCAACTATGGCTTCAACAAGAGCCACGCTGCGGCCTATGCGCTGGTGTCCTATCACACCGCCTGGCTGAAAACCCACCACCGCGCCGAATTCTATGCCGCCTCCATGGCCTATGATATCGACAACACCGATCGGTTGGCGATCTTTGCCGAAGATGCGCGGCGATCAGGCCTTGCCATGCTGCCGCCGTGCATCAATGCGTCGGCCGCGGATTTCACCGTGGTGAACGGTGCCGTGCGCTATGCGCTGGCGGGCCTCAAGGGCGTGGGCCTGAAGGCAATGGAAGGCCTGGTGGCGGATCGGGACAGGAAGGGGCCCTTTGCCGATCTGGCCGATTTCGCCCGCCGCTGCGACCCGAAGAGCCTGAACAAGCGCCAGTTGGAAAGCCTGATCGCCGCTGGCGGCTTTGATGCGCTCAACGCCAATCGCGCCGGTGTCCATGCCTTGGCCGAAGCCATCATGGCCAGTGCCCAATCCGCCACCGAAGAACGGGAATCTGCCCAGGTGGCGCTGTTTGGCGAAGCCACCGGCATGGCCGATCATGCCAGCCTGGCGTTGATGGTGCCCAATTTGTCGTGGAGCGTCGCCGAACGCATGAGCCACGAGAAAGAGGCTTATGGCTTCTTCTTCAGCGGCCACCCGGTTGATGGCTATGCCAATGTGCTGCTGGCCAATGATGTGAAAAGCTTTGGCGAGGTGCAGGCCATGCCGGCCCCTGCCGGGGGCGGGCGGCAATTGGTGATGATGGCCGGCCTGCTGGAAGAACGACGCTGGCGCACCACCCAGACCGGGCGGCGATACCAGTTCCTCAGCTTTTCGGACCGGTCGGGCCAATTTGTCACAAGTTGTTTTGATGAGGAATTGCAGACGGTGATCGAGGCGCTGGCCGACGATGCGCCGCCGCTGTTGCTGGGCATGGAGGCGCAGTGGCGCGAGGGCGAGGAGGTGCCGCGCCTGACCTTGCGCACCGCCCGCCCATTGTCTGAAATCGCCCGCCGCACCCGCGGTCGGCTGGTGGTGCGCATGGATCATGCCGGCGAAGCCGCGGTTTTGCAGGCCGCGTTGAGCCGCAACCCGGCACAGGGACGGGGCGAGCTGGTGGCCGAAGTTGCCACCATGCACGGCCCCGCCCGTGTGGTGCTGGGCCGGCACTATCTGATTGATGCCGATCTGGAGGCCGAGATTGCCCGCGCGCTGGGGCCAGACCGCGTGGTGCAGGAGGCGCTTGATCCGCCGCAACTGGCGCTCGTGAGCTGATTTTTTGCAGGCCGGGCAGGGGCCTGCCAAACGGGGGGAATTTCAATGCGCTTTTTGTTGCCCATGTTGGCCTTGCTGGGGGCTGCCCCGGTGCTGGCGCGGCCGCCGATCATCGACATGCATGTGCATGCGCTGGCCGCCGACGATCAAGGCCCGCCGCCACTGGCGATGTGCACACCCATGGATCCGATGCCGGTCTGGGATCAGAAAGGCCCGTGGATCGAAGCCTTCATCGGCACGTTCAAACAGCCGGCATGCCGCAATCCGATCTGGTCACCCAAAAGTGATGACGAACTGCGCCAGCGCACCCTGGCCGTGATGGAGCGCAACAACATCATCGGGGTTGTCGCCGGCCGCCAGGCGATGGTGGCGGCCTGGGCCAGGGACGCGCCGGCGCGCGTGCTGCCTTCGCTGGAACCGTCACAGGCCGATCTGGCCGATGCCGATGCGATGACCCGCATGTTCAAGCAGGCCAAGGCTGCCGGCAAGCTGGCCGTGATCGGCGAGTTGGGCATGCAATATGACGGCATATCGGTGGACTCCCCCAGGCTGGAGGCGCTGTGGAAGGCCGCCGAAGCCGCTGATGTGCCGGTGGCGGTCCACATGGGGCCTGGCCCGCCCGGTGTCGCCCATTTCCCCGGCAGTGGTTATCGCGCCCGGCTCTCGAGCCCGTTGTTGCTGGAAGATATCTTGGTGCGCCACCCCGGCCTGCGGGTGAATGTGATGCACGCCGGTTTCCCGATGCTCGATGACACGCTGGCGCTGCTCTATGCCCATCCGCAGGTCTATGTAGACCTCGGCGTGATCATCTACACCCAGCCGCCGGCCGCCTTTCACCGCTATCTGAAGGCCCTGGTGGAAGCGGGGTTCGGCAACCGCATCATGTTTGGATCAGATCAGATGGTGTGGCCCGAGACCATCGAGCGCGCCATCGGCGTGATCGAGGCCGCGCCTTATCTGGATCAAGCCCAGAAGCGCGCGATATTCTATGACAATGCCGCGCGCTTTCTGCGCCTGGATTCGGCCACCATCGCGCGTCACAACGCAATGTGAAGACCCGGCAAAAGAGCCGGCCCATCGGCAGGGCCGGCTCATTTGGGTGCAATTTGTTAAACCAGCGCCGCCCGACGCCGGGCCGCTGCGCCAACCAGCCCGAAACCCGTCACCAGCATCAGCCAGCTGGCCGGCTCCGGCACCTGGCTGCTGAAGCTTTGGGTGATGCGATAGTTCAGCGGCTGGTTGTCTGGCACGTCGAACAAGAACAAGTGGGTGCCATAACCCAATCCATATTGCTTCTGGCCATAGCGGTAGGCATTGCGCCAGGTCAGCTTGGACTGCACGAAGCTATCAGTGGTGTGTGGTCCATAAGAGATAGAGAACAGGATTTCATTGCCGCCGCAATCGCCGCCGCCTGGCGCGCACAGAAAATTATACCGTATTTCACCATAGCTATAGAGATTGAACTGCACCGGCCGATCGGTTTCCACGCGAAAACTTGCCGTACCGCGGCCGTACATTGGCAGGTCCAATTGAAAATAGCCGCCTGCGCCCGGCGTCAATGTGCCAACATGGGTTTGCGACAAGCCAGGGGTTGCCAGCAAAACCGCGGATGCAACCAATACCATCTTCCAGCTCATTCTGCCGCCTCCAGCATTGGCATATTGGCTTCGCTCAATAGCAGTTCATTGTCGACCGGGCCATTGAGCAATTCCTTGCGATCATAACTATAATTGGCCGTCACCACCCAGGGTGCGCGGTTGCCGGAGCGGGGCAGGGCATCGGCGCCGCGCTGGACATAGCCTGACTGCAAATCCATCGCCAACCGCTCGGGCAGCACATCGGCTGCCGGTGTAGGCGTTGCGATCTGCGCACCCTTGACATCCATATGATTGATCAACCGGCAGACATAATCGGCGATGAGGTCGGAACGCAGGGTCCAGCTGGCGTTGATATAGCCAAAGCTTTGGAACAGGTTGGGAATGCCGGAATACATCATGCCCTTGTAGGCCATGGCATCGGCGGTCCGGCGCAGCACGCCATCCACCGTCACCTGCATCCCGCCCAGCGCCTCCAGCTTCAGCCCGGTGGCGGTCACCACGATATCGGCCGCCAGCAGGCCGCCGGATTTCAGCCGGATGCCGCCAGCTTCGAACCGTTCGATCTGATCGGTGACGATGCTGGCTTTGCCTTGTTTGATCGCGGTGAACAGATCGGCATCGGGCACAAGGCAGAGCCGCTGGTCCCACGGGTTGTAACCAGGCGTGAAATGGGTTTCGAGATCATAATCGGCCGGCAGCAGGGCGGCGAGGCGCTTCAACAATTGTTCGCGCACCTTGCCCGGCCGTTCACGGGTCTGCTTGTAGAACCATTGGCCGAAGGTGACATTCTTCCAGCGCACCAGATCATAGGCCATCTGCGCTGGCAATATGGCCTTCAGAACATTGGCAATCGCGTCGGACGATGGCCGCGACACCATCCAGGTGGGCGATCGTTGCAACATGGTCACGCCAGCCGCATGCTTGGCCATTTCCGGCACCAGTGTCACGGCGGTGGCGCCGGAGCCGATCACCACCACGCGCTTGCCACTGTAATCCAGCCCTTCCGGCCAGAATTGCGGATGGATGATCTGGCCGGCAAATTCGGCCTCTCCGTCCCAGCGCGGACGATGTGCTTCGCCATAGTTGTAATAGCCTGAACACATGTAGAGAAAGCGGGCAGTGAGGGTGACCGGGCCATCGGGCGTGCTGGCGCTCACCGTCCAGCAGGCGGTTTCGCTGTTCCAGCGCGCGTCGGTCACCTTGTGGTTGAAGCGGATGTGCGGGGTGATGCCATGTTCCGCTGCGGTTTCGCGGATATAGCTGCGGATTGACGGCCCGTCGGCGATGGCCTTGGCGGCCTTCCACGGCTTGAAGCGATAACCCAGCGTGTACATGTCACTGTCTGACCGGATGCCGGGATAGCGGAACAGATCCCAGGTGCCACCAATGGCGGCGCGGCCTTCCAACAGGGCCCAACTCTTGCCGGGGCATTGCTCCTTGATCTGCACGGCAGCGCCAATGCCCGAAAGCCCGGCGCCCACGATCAGCACATCCACATCAACGCCCGTCATCCGCGCCCTCCAACTTTACGTTAACGTAAAGCCTTACAGGCGGCGCGGCAATGAGGCAAAACTGCCCGTGCCGGCTAGGCCGTGAACTCATAAGTATCACCCCCCGTGATGGCCCGGAGAGGCCAAATCGGCGTTAGCAGGCGGCGAAGGCGGGGCTTCGCCCCCCGGCGAGGCGACTGATGACGTTGATTTGGCCTCTCCGGGTCACCGCAGGCGGGCTTTTCAGCCCCGATGCAGCGCTCGCTGCGCTTTGGCGGGTGCGCTGCACCCACCGCTGCGCTTGCTCACTCGCCTCGGGGCTGAACAGCCCGTCACGGGGGGTGATATTTATGAGTTCACGGCCTGGGTTCAGCGGCGCGGCGCGCCCGGCATCACCGGCAAATGCTTGGGCCGGTCGCGGCGCGGCATCTGGGCCTGATAGGCCACCAGGCAATGTTCGCCGCAATAGGGGAAACCCGGCTGGGCCGCCTTGCCGCAGAAGTGGAAATCCGGCTCACCGGGATGGCCGATCGGCCATTTGCACACCTTCTCGTTCAGATCGAGCAGGGTGGTGCGGGCCTGCTTGCCGCCCTTGGCCGGCTTGGCAGCGGGCTTGGCCACGGCAACTGGTGCTGCCGGCGGCGCGGCCACCACGGGTTCGGCGCGCGCGGTCGGCGGGGCAGGTGGTTCCGCTGGCTTTGCAGCCGGCGGCGGGGCGGGCGGCGCCGTGCGCGGGCTTGCCTCCTCGGCGGCTGCCTTCACCGGGGATGGGCGGCTTTCCAGCCCAAGCCGGTGGGCCTTGCCGATCACGGCATTGCGGGTGACGCCTTCGCCCAACATTTCGGCGATCTGCGTGGCGGTCATGCCGCCTTCCCAGCCCTGCTTCAGCTTGGCGATACGCTCTTCGGTCCAGGCCATGAATATTCTTTGCCTCGCAAAAGCCGCCGGCCTCTTGGCAGGCAGCGGGATCACGCATAAGCCCCTAACCATGATGCACATGGATAACAAGCGGCCTGCCAGCCCGTTGGTTCAGCGTGAACCTGGCGTGCCGGTGATCGCGCGGTTCAACACCGAAGGCTTGAAGACCCTCTATTTGAAGGAGGTGCGGCGGTTTTTCAAGGTGCAGCTGCAAACCGTGTGGGC
>CAZHTW010000084.1:0-12106 GCA_964535865.1 uncultured Sandarakinorhabdus sp.
CATCTGCGCGCCGCCGGCGGCCACCAGGGCGGCAGCATTGTCGGCCTGATGATCATCCGTCGCGATCGGCAGCGGCACCAATATGGACGGCCGGCCCATCACCGCCAGCTCCGCCACCGTCGACGCGCCGGAGCGGGCAATGACGATATGGGATGCCGCCATCTCGGCGGGCAGATCGGTGAAATAGGCAGCGATGTTGGGCTCGATCCCGGCAGCGCGATAGGCGGCCAGCATGGCGTCGCGATCCTCGTCGCGGCCCTGGTGGGTGACATCAAGGGTGGCGCGCAGCTCGGCCGGCAGCAACGCCAGCGCGGCGGGCACCACCCGGTTCAAAACCGCCGCTCCCTGGCTGCCGCCGGTCACCAATATCTTCAACCGGGCAGCGTTTTCGTTGAACGGCACGTCGCGCGCCGCCAGCACCTCGGGGCGCACCGGATTGCCGATGAAATGGGCGCGGCGTTGCCAGCTGCCTTCCATGCGGCGCACACGCGGGAAGCTGGTGGCAATCGCCCGCACCCGCGGCGCCAGATAACGGTTGGTGCGGCCCAGCACGGCGTTCTGCTCGTGGATCAGGCACGGCAGATAGAGCGACAATCCGGCCAACAGCCCAGGCAAGGCGGGATAGCCGCCAAAGCCGATCACCGCGCGCGGTTTCAACGACTTGAACAGCGCCCGCGCCGCGCTGCGGCCCTTCCATATGGCCAACGCCACCTGCGGCAGCGCCCGCCAGCCGCTGCGTCCCGTGGAAGCCGCGTCCACCTTGGTGATCGTCACCCCGGGAAACAGGCCGGGAAAGCGCAGGCCGCGTTCATCGGTGACCAAGTGGACATTGTGGCCGCGCGCCATCAGTTCCAGTGCGAGGCAATGCGCCGGCACCATATGGCCACCGGTGCCACCGGCGCACAGCACATAGGTGCCGCCGGGGCCGGGGCGCTGTTGGCGCGGGCGGGAATCATACCGGTCCGCGTCCATCACGCCAGCGCTCCCTTGGCCCATGGCCGCCCTTTCAGGAACGGGTTGCAGCGGGTGAGCGCCAGCAACATGCCGGCCCCCATGGAAATGGCCAGAAAGCTTGACCCGCCGTGGCTGATGAACGGCAAGGTCATGCCCTTGGAGGGCAAAAGATTGAGGTTTACCAGCATGTTGATCATGGCCTGCAAGCCGAACTGCACGGCCAGGCCTGATGTGGCGAGGAAGATGAACGGATCATCCTCCTCCATCGCCACCAGCAGGGCGCGCACCACCAGCGCGATGAACAGGCCGGCCAGCATGAAACAGGCGATCAGGCCGAACTCCTCGCCGATCACGCTGAAGATATAGTCGGTCTGGGCTTCGGGCAGGCGGAACTTCATGCGGCCTTCACCGGGGCCGGTGCCCAGCAGCCCGCCGGCGCGGAAGCAGTCCAGCGCCTTGTCGATCTGGAACGTGTCCCCGCTGCCGGTGAGGAATTTGTCGATGCGCGAGGCGAAGTGATCCAGGGTGAAATAGGCCGCCACCAGCCCGACCGCGCCAATCACCGCCAGCATGATGATATTGGTGAGCGACAGGCCGGCCAGCGTCGCCTGGGCCAGCCACACCATCGAGATCAGCGCCGATTGCCCCACATCAGGCTGGGCGATCAGGCAGATCACCGCCATGGCCAGGATGGCCGCGCTGATCTGCATGGTGGGCAGTGAGCGGTCTTCCAGCTTCAGGCTCAGCAGCCATGCGGTGGTGACGATGAAGCAGGGCTTGAAGAATTCCGAAGGCTGGAACTGGAACCCGGGCAACTGGATCCAGCGCGCCGCGCCGTTGGAACCGCCGCCAATGAACGGCACCGCGATCAGCGCCAGCATGCACAGCAAGGTGCCGGCCACCGCCACCCGCTTGAGCTGGCGCACATTGAGCATCGATGTGGCCACCATCACCGGCAGGCCCAGCGCCACCCACAGCAGCTGGCGATAGAGGAAATAGAGATCGTCATACCGCAGGTTGCTGCCCGAAAGCCGCCGTGCCGCCACCGGCGATGCGGCAGAGACGGCAGTGATGCCCGCCGCGATCAAGGCCAGGATCAGCAGCAGCAGCGTCTTGTCGATCGTCCAGAACCAACGGCCGAACGCTGATCCGTCGCCGCGCGACAGCGCCTGGTTGCGCGGTTGCCGATAGGATTGCGCCAGACGGCGGCGATCAGCAAAGGCCATCCTGCCCTCCATCCAATGCGGCGACGGCAGCCCGGAAGGCCGCGCCGCGCTGTTCGAAATCGCGATATTGATCAAAGCTGGCCGCAGCCGGGCTGAACAGCACAACCGCGCCCGGCCGGGCTTCGGCCAGGATGCCGGCAATGGCCGCATCCAGCGTGCCTGACTGGGTGACGGGCACATGGCCCTCAAGAATTTCGGCAAAGGCCGGCGCCGCTTCCCCGATCAGCCAGGCATGGATCACATTGCCCAGATGCGGCAGCACGGCAGACAGATCGGCGCGGCCATCGGCATCCAGCTTGGGCCGGCCGCCGGCAATCCAGTGGATGGCGGGATAGGCGGTCAGCGCCGGGGCCGTGCTGTCCGGATTGGTGGCCTTGCTGTCGTTCACCCACAACAGGCCGCGCTGTTCGCCCACCGGTTCCATGCGGTGCGCCAGCGCCTGATAGGATTTGAGCCCGGCGGCGATCACCGCATCGTCCAGCCCCAGCCGGCGGGCGGCGGCCACGGCGGCACGGGCGTTTTCCAGATTGTGCGGGCCCTGCAGCGATGGCCAATCGGCCTGATTGCCGGGCAGGGGCACGGTTTCAATGGCGATCAGATCGGCCGGTCCGCCGGCCACATGATAGTGGCGCTGCGCGTTGCTGCCCACGATGGCGAGGCTGCCGGCCGTCTGCATGGCAAACAGCCGCGCCTTGGCGGCGGCATAGCCAGCCATGCTGCCGTGGCGTTCCAGATGATCCGGGGTGAGGTTGGTGAGGATGGCGATATCGCAGGCAAGGCTGTGGGTGATGTCGAGCTGATAGCTGGAAAGCTCCAGCACCCAGATGCCGCCGGCCGGCAGCGGATCTTGCGCCATGATGGGCAAGCCGATGTTGCCGCCCATCGCCGCTGGCACGCCAGCCGTGACCAGCAGATGATGCAGCAGTGCCGTGGTGGTGGATTTGCCGTTGGTGCCGGTGATGCCCACGATGCGTGTGGGCGGCAGGTGCCGCAGGGCACGTGCGAACAATTCGGTATCGCCCATCACCGGCACGCCGTGGGCGGCGGCATGGCCGAAGATGGCTGCGCTGTGCGGCACGCCGGGCGACACGATGATGCCGGCAAAGCCCGACAGATCGATGCTGTTCAGATCGGCCTGCGGGCCAGCAAAGCCGGCCCGCGCCGCCGCGCCATCATCCCAGCCCACGACATCGCCGCCCGATGCGGCCAGCGCAGCCGCCACCGCCCGGCCGGTGCGGGCCAGGCCCAGCACGCCCCAGCGTTTGCCGGCAAAGGCAGGCGAGGTGATCACCGCAGCTTCAACGTGGCGAGGCCAGCCAGCGCCAGCAGGATGGCGATGATCCAGAAGCGGATCACCACGGTGGATTCCTTCCAGCCCTTCTTCTCATAATGATGGTGCAGGGGCGCCATCCGGAACACGCGCTTGCCGGTGGTCTTGAAGCTGACCACCTGGATGATCACCGACATTGTTTCCAGCACGAACAGCCCGCCGATCACCAGCAGCACCAGTTCGTGATTGGTGATCACCGCGATGGTGCCCAGCGCGCCGCCCAGCGCCAGGCTGCCGGTATCGCCCATGAACACCTGGGCCGGCGGCGCGTTGAACCACAGGAAGCCCAGACAGGCCCCGATCAGCGCGGCGCAGAACACGGCAAGCTCACCCGATCCCGGCACATGGTGGATGCCCAGATAATCGGAAAAGCGGATATTCCCAACCAGATAGGCGATGATGGCAAAGGCCGCCGCTGCGATGACCACCGGCATGGTGGCCAGCCCGTCCAGCCCATCGGTGAGGTTCACGGCATTGCCAAAGCCGGTCACGATGAAGGCGGCAAAGGCGATATAGAACAGGCCCAGATACAGGCCGGCATCCTTCAGGAAGGGCAGATAGAGGGTAAAGCCGGTGCGGCTGGCGATCCACGAACAGGCGAGGCCAGCGATCAGGAATTCCATGGCAAGGCGCACCTTCCCCGATACGCCCTTGTGGCTCTGTTTCGTCACCTTGTCATAATCGTCCATGAAACCGATCGCGCCAAAGCCCAGCGTGACGGCCAGCGCCGCCCACACAAAGCCATTGCCCAGATCCATCCAGAACAGGGTGGAAATGGTGAAGCCGATCAGGATCAACAGCCCGCCCATGGTGGGGGTGCCGCGCTTGGTGAGCAGATGCCATTCCGGCCCGTCCTCACGGATCGGCTGGCCCTTGCCCTGCTTGGCGCGCAGCATGTCGATGAAGCGCGGCCCGATGATCAGCGCGATGGCAAGGCTGGTCACCAACGCGCCGATGGCGCGGAAACTGATATAGCGGAACAGGTTGAACAGGCCTTCATAGCCCGCCAGATCAGCCAGCAGCTTGATCATGAAATGCTCTCCCCCGCCGCCAATGCGGCCACCACCTGGCCCAGGCCGATCGAATTGGACCCCTTGGCCAACAGCACATCATCGGCCGCCAGGCTGCGATTGATCTCGGCCAGCGCCGCATCGGCGTTGGCAACATGGCGCACATCCACGCGGCGGCCCAGCGCGTGCGCCAGCGGGGCCATTTCCGCCCCCACCAGCACCGCCAGCGCCACCTTCGCTTCGATCAGATGCGGCGCGATGCCGGCGTGGAATTCATCCGACAGCGCCCCCAATTCCTTCATGCTGCCCAACAGCGCGATCCGCTTGCCGTGACGGGCCGGCACCACATCCCGCAACACCGCCAGGCTGGCCGCCATGCTGGCCGGATTGGCATTATAGGCTTCATCGATCACCACCGCCTGCCCATCACCCGCCGCCACGCGCAGTCGGCGGCCACGGCCGGGCAGGCCGTTCATCTCGGCCAGGGCCAGGCCGGCCAGCGCCAGATCGCCGCCAGCCGCCTGTACGCCGGCCAGCACTGCCAGCGCATTGTTCACCCAATGCTGCCCGGCCATGCCGATCCTGAAGGTCAGCCGCTCCGTGCCGATGCGGGCCGTCACGCAGGAACAATCGGGGTGAAGCGCCACGGTTTCGGCGCGCACATGGGCGCCTTCAACAACGCCAAACCGCACCACCTGCGCGCCCGCTGCCGCAGCCGCATCGGCGAGCAGGCCGGCGTGGGGATTGTCGTGCGGGATGATGGCCGTGCCGCCAGCCGGCAATCCGGCAAAGATTTCCGCCTTGGCGCGGGCAATATCGGCTTCGGTCGCGAAAAACGCGCGGTGCGCCGATGCCACCCAGGTGACAATGGCGATGTGCGGGCGCACCAATTGCGTGAGCTGGGCCAGTTCGCCCGCATGGTTCATGCCCATTTCAAACACGCCATAGCGGCTGGCCGCCGGCATCCGCGCCAGGGACAATGGCACCCCGGTGTGGTTGTTGTAGCTTTTCACCGAAGCGTGGACGGCATCCGGCGCCGCGCGCAGCAAGGCGGCCTTCAAGGCCTCCTTCACGCCGGTCTTGCCAACACTGCCGGTCACACCGATGCGCAAGGCGCCGCTGCGGTCGCGCGCCGCTGCACCCAGCGCGTTCAGCGCTGCCATCGTGTCGGCCACCTGCACGGCAGGGCCAGCCACGGCTTCGCTCACCAGCAGGCCGGCAGCGCCGCGCTCCCGCGCCATGGTCAGGAAACGGTGGCCATCGGTGGCCTCACCCTTCAGCGCGATGAACAGATCGCCCGCTTCCACCTCGCGGCTGTCAAAGGTGACGCCGGTGGCCGTGAAGTCACCTCGGGCGGTGCCGGCGCACGCGGCGGCGATGGCAGCGCTGGTCCACAGGCTCATGCCGCGCACTCCCGCGCCACCGCGACGTCATCAAACGGCAGGGTGCGGCCGGCGATGATCTGGCCCTGTTCATGGCCCTTGCCGGCGATCAGCACGATGTCGCCTTGGCCGGCCCCAGCAATGGCAGCGGCAATCGCCTCACGCCGGCCGGGCACGTTGGCGGCCTGCGGTGCGCCGGCCATCACCGCGGCGCGGATGGCGGCCGGGTCTTCGCTGCGCGGATTGTCGTCCGTCACGATCACGGCATCGGCATGGGCGGCGGCAGCCTCGCCCATCAACGGCCGCTTGCCGGCATCACGGTCGCCGCCGGCCCCGATCACGATGATCAACTTGCCAACAACATGCGGGCGCAGGGCCGCACACGCCGCCACAATGGCATCGGGCGTGTGGGCATAATCAACATAGACCGCCGCGCCAGCCCGGGTGATCACTGCCCGTTCCAGCCGGCCGCGCACGCCCGACACGCGGGCCAGCGCGGCCAATGTGGTCGCCACCTCTCCGCCGGTCGCCAACACCAGGCCTGCCGAGACCAGCGCATTGGCCGCCTGATAAGCACCGATCAGCGGCAGCGCGATCCTGTGGCGCGTGCCAGCCGCCTCCACCACAAGATCCTGACCCAGCGCGGTGGGGGTGCGGCTGATCAGGCGCAGCGTCTCGCCCGTCGCGCCAACCGTGATCAGCCGCAGCCCGCGCGCGCGGGCCAGCGCGATCATCCGTGCCGACCAGTCGCCATCATCGGCCCAGATCACCGCGCTGCCGCCGTCGCTGACCACCTCGGTGATCAGCCGCGTCTTGGCGGTGAAATAGGCGTCCATGGTGCCGTGATAATCCAGGTGATCGCGGCTGAGGTTGGTGAAAGCGGCGGCCTGCACGGCCAGGCCTTCGGTGCGATACTGGACCAGCCCGTGGCTCGATGCTTCAAAGGCGGCGTGGCTGATGCCCTCGCGTGCCAGCCCGGCCATAGTGGCCAGAAACGTCACCACATCCGGCGTCGTCAGCCCGCCGGTGCCATCGGCCGGCGACACCCGGTCCTGCCCGGTGGTCACGCCCAGCGTGCCGATGCTGGCGGCGCGGTGCCCGGCCAGCTGCCACAGCTGGCGGGTCAACTCCGCGGTGCTGGTCTTGCCGTTGGTGCCGGTGATCGCCACTGTGGTGGCGGGGAAGGGCGCAAAGAAGCGCGCGGCCAGGGCGGCAAAGGCCCGGCGCGGGTTGGCATCGGCCACATGAAGCGCGCCATCCACCACGACGCCCGGCCGCGCCACCACGGCCACGGCGCCGGCCGCGATGGCCGCGGGGATATAATCCTCGCCATTCACCCGCGCGCCGGCAAAGGCACCAAAGATGGTGCCCGGCGCGACCTTGCGGTGGTCCAGCGCAAAGCCGGTCACCTCATTGTCCCCGCCGCCGGGAATGAGCGCCCCCACCCGCATCGGCCTATTCCTTCACGTCGCCGCCATGTGGCAGCAGCCCGGCCAGGTTCACATCGCGGTTGCTGTCGGGCGCCACGCCCAGCGGCGGCGCAATCCGGGCGATGATGCGCTTGATTGCCGGGGCCATCACCATGCCGGCGGTGCGGTAACCGGCGGTGGCCTTGCTGCCGCGCGGATCATCGATCATCGCCACAACCACATAACGCGGTGCATCCATCGGGAAGGCGGCAGCGAAATTCACCACATTCTGGCCGCGCATATACCGTCCATTGTCGTCAATCTTCTCGGCTGTGCCAGTTTTTCCTCCCACTCGATATCCCGGCACATCAGCTCTGCGGCCGGTGCCGTTGGTCACCACCAGGCGCAACAGCCGGCGCAGTTCGGCGCTGGTCTTTTCCGAAAACACCCGCACGCCCGGGGGCACGCTTGCCGCATCGCGCTTCAGGATGGTGGGTGGGCGATAGATGCCGCCATTCACCAGCGTGGCATAGCCATTGGCCAGATGCAGCGGTGACACGGTGAGGCCGTGACCATAGCTGATGGTCATGGTGGCAAGCTGGCCCCAGTTCGAAAGGGGCGGAAAGCGCGGGCGGGTCTTTTCCTTCAGCTCGATCTCTGCCGGTTTCAGAAAGCCCAGCTTGTCCAGATACGCGCGCTGCCGTTCGCGGCCCACTTCAACGGCCATGCGGGCGGTGCCGATATTGCTGGAATAGATGAAGATTTCCGGCACGGTGAGCCAGCGGTTCTTGGCATGATCATCGCGGATGGGAAAGCCGGCAACCTGCAGCGGCCGGGTGGCATCATATTGCTTCTGCAAATTGGTCAGCACGCCGGTTTCCAGCGCGGTGGCAATGGTGAAGGCCTTGAAGGTGGAACCCAGTTCATAACCGCCCAGCGTCACCCGGTTGAAGCGGCTGCCGTCGTCGTTTTCCTTGGTGTAACGCGTGCCATCGGCGCGCTGGCCCGGCACGTTCGGGTTGAAATCCGGCAGGCTCACCATGGCCAGCACTTCGCCGCTGTTGGCATCCATCACCACGCCGGCAGCGCCCTTGGCGTTCTGATCCGCCACCAGCGCGGCCAGTTCCGATTGCATGGCCTGCTGCACCCGCACATCCAGCGCCAGCACCAGCGGTGCGCCTTGCGCCTTGGGATCGCCCAGCTGCTCATCAAAGGCGCGTTCCGCCCCGATCAGGCCGTGACCCTGGTCGTTGGTGTACCCCAGCACCTGGGCCGCCAGCGAATAATTTGGGTAAAGCCGCTCGGCTTCGCGCGCCAGTTCGATGGCCGGTTCCCCCAGATCATTGATGCGCTTGGCCTGGCTGGGCAGCACCCGCCGCGCCAGATAGTGGAAGCCCTTGTCAGACGTGAGATCGGCCAGAATCGCGTCGCGGCTGCGTTCCGGCAAAATTTCGGCCAGCCGGGTTGCCAGCACGTCGGGATCCGATGTCAGCCGGTGCGGCAGCACGGTGATGGCATAGGCTTCGAAGGTGCGGGCCAGTTCCACGCCGTTGCGGTCCAGTATGTCGCCGCGTGGCGGCGCCGCACTGATTGCCGGGGCGCCGGTTTGCGGCCGGCCCTGCAGGATGGCCAGATCGATCAACCGCGCCAGGATGACGAGCGCCAGCACCGGAAACAGCATGATGATGAATGCCAGCCGTTGCCGGGCCTGGCTGCGCGCCGTCACCCGTTCGCCGGCCGCCGCGGGCAAGGCGCGCACCAGCGGATCATTGTCGGACACACTGGCCATCAGCGCGGTTCTCCGCCGGGTTCAACAGGGATTCCCGCATCGGGCTGGGCCGGCAGGGCGGCGGCGGAAGCGCCAAAGCTGGTCTGCACCACACGGGCGCCGCCGGGGGCCGCGGCGGGCGGCGGCGTGGTCGGCACCACGGCGGCGGCATCCCCGGCCATGTCGCGCGCCACGGCCATCTGCACCCGCGGCGCAGTTTCGGGCTGGGCGGCAAAGGCTGCCAGCTGCACGGGGGACCGCAGGATCTGGCTGGTTTGCGGCGCCGCCATCTGGAAGTTGACGTTGTTCCAGCGTTCCACTTCCTGCATGCCGGTGCGGGTGCGCATTTCGGCTTCCAACTCACGGATGCGCGCCTTGTTGTCCACCAGTTCGATGTTCAGCTTGGTGACAGTGCGGCGTTCGGCGGCCGACCTGGTGGTGACAACCTGGGCGCTGGCCACCACGATGGTGGTGCCGGCAATCCACAACACCGAAGAAAGATATTGCCTCATGCCCGGTCCTCCGGATGGTGGCCCCAGGCCGGGGCGGCGGTGCGGGTGGCACTGCGCAGGGTGGCGCTGCGCGCACGCGGATTGCGGGCCATTTCGGCCGCCGATGGCCGCACCGCCTTGGCTGGCCGGTCAAAACTGGGATCCGGGCCACGCGCCGCCATCGGCTGGTGGCGCGATCCGGCCGGCGCACTGCCCGACCTGTCACGCAGAAAGGCCTTCACCCGCCGGTCCTCGGCGGAATGAAAACTCACCACCGCCAGCCGGCCGCCGGGCTTCAGCAGCCGCTCCGCCGCCGCCAGCCCGGCATCCAATTGGCCCAGCTCGTCGTTCACATGGATGCGCAGGGCCTGGAAACTGCGGGTTGCCGGGTCCTTGCCGGGCTCACTCTTGCCGATCACCCGGCGGATCAGGCCGGCCAGTTCGCCGGTGCGGGCAAAGGGCCGATCCGCCACGATGGCCCGGGCAATCCGGCGCGAGGCACGTTCGTCGCCCAGATTGTACAGCACGTCGGCGATCTCGGCCTCGCTGGCGCTGTTGATGAAATCGGCCGCACTCATGCCATCCTGCGCCATGCGCATGTCGAGCGGGCCATCGGCCTGGAAGGAAAAGCCCCGTTCCGCCCGGTCGATCTGCATCGATGACACGCCGATATCAAAAGCGATGGCATCCACCGCCGTCACGCCCTGTTCGGCCAGCCCGGCTTCCATCTCGGCAAAGGGCCGGTGGATCAGGGTGACATCGGCCAGCCCGGCCAGATCGGCGTTCAAGGCATGCGCATCGGGATCACGATCAAAGCCATAGGCATGCGCGATGCCATGCCCGCGGGCCGCCCGCAGATAGCCGCCGGCACCCAGCGTGGCATCCACGTATAGCGCGCCCGGTTGCAACGCCAGCGCGGCCATCACCTCGTCCAGCAGCACGGGGATATGGGGGGCACCGCTCATGCCGGCCGCTCCAGCGGCAGACCCTTGGCTTCCAGTTCGCCTTCCACCAGCCAGCGCTGGCCATCGTCCAGCAGCGGGTTGGCCAGGTAGGTCCAGGGATCCCACAGCTCAAAGAAATCCCACATGCCCATGAACAGCACGGCGCTGCTGAGGGCACCGGCCTTCTTGATGCCCGGCGGCAACACGATGCGGCCGGCGTCATCGATGGCGAAACTGAGCGTGGAGCCAAACAGCGCGTTGCGCTCGGCCAGTGCCTGCGGCGAGATGGATTCGCCGTGGCGGGCATCAAACCCGCTTTTCAGCTGGGCGGCATAATCGCTGCTATAGGCCGTCAGGCAGCGGCGGCCCGACAGCCCGATGCTCACCTTCAGGATGCGGTCACCGGCGCGCGCAGCAATCACATCGCGAAAGCCCGCCGGTATCAGCAGCCGCCCCTTCGCGTCGATCGCGCCCATCGCCGGTCCCTGAAAGGCCGCTTCGCTCACCCAAAACCCCTGTGCGGGGAATGGACTGTTGCTGCCTGGCTGCCGTCCTGCGGATCAGATCGACAAATTCAGGCCGCACTCACCCATTCCGCTGTGGATAAGCGGTCTATCATGGGATGATCTGGTCCTCAATGGAGTCTATTGGGCTGAAATGGTCTCAGCTGGGGATATGGTTGGGCAAACGCGGCCAATCTGGTGGATGTTCGGTTCTTGTTCTCAGGTAGAATTTGCCTGTGGATAAGTATGTGGGTGGATTCCGGGGATGATGCCGGCTTTTGGGGACCATTGCAGCGCGCGTCCGGCCCCGAGTCGCGGCCGGCCGGCGGGCGCCGGCGGCCATCACGGCTCGGGAGGGCGGCTTGCCGGTCCAGGGGCGACGCCCAGCACGGCCAGCGATTCCCCGGTGCCGGGACGGTCGTCCTTGCCGGTGGGGCGCAGGCCGGCGGCGGTGGCCATCACCACCAGCAGGATCGCCGCCAGGCCGGTAAGGCCCCAGCGCAATCGCTCCCCGCGCGGCGGCGCAGGGCGGCGTTCAGCCGGTTCGGATTGCACGGGCAACATCGCCCCATCATAGGGGCGGGAGTCAGGCCGGGGCAAGCCCTTTGGCGGCCAGCCAATCGGCGTTATAAATCGTTGAAAGATAACGCAAACCACTGTCACACAAGATGGTTGCGATGATATGGCCCGGCCCCATCAACCGCGCCAGCCGCACCGCGCCGGCCACATTGATGCCCGACGACAGGCCCAGGCAAAGCCCCTCTTCGGCATTCAGACGGCGCACCCAATCGAGGCCTTCCGTATCTGGCACGCGAAATTGCGCATCCACCTGCAGCCCATCCAGATTGCCGGTGATGCGCGACTGACCGATGCCTTCGGACACGCTGGACCCTTCGGCCCGCAGCTCCCCACAGGCGAAATAATTATACAGCGCCGCGCCTTCGGGATCGGTGAGCGCGATGGTGATTTCGGGCTTTTCGGCGCGCAGGCCAAGCGCGACGCCAGCCAGCGTGCCGCCGGTGCCCACCGCGCAAGTGAAACCATCGATGCGGCCGCCGGTTTGGCGCCAGATTTCCGGCGCTGTGGTGC
>CAZHTW010000085.1:0-11970 GCA_964535865.1 uncultured Sandarakinorhabdus sp.
CAGGCCCAGCGCCAGCGCCTTGATGACGAGATCGTTGACGCTGACCTTGATGCCACGTGGTTCCAGCGCCTTGTTAAGCTCGCCGCGCAGCTTGAGCAGCGCATCGAGTTCGACATCGAGCGTGAGATAGATGTGCGGGATGGACTGTTTGGCCTCGGTCAGGCGGCGGGCGATGACCTTGCGGACATTGCCGAGCTTTTCAATGCTGTGCGGGATGTCGCTGGTGATAGGGGCAGCCGGTGCAGGCGCCTGGGACGGGGTTGGGGTTGGGGCCGGAGTTGGCACAGGTGCGACCACGGACGCAGCGGCCGGAACCGCCGCGGCCTTGCCTGCAGCGGCCTCCACATCGGCGCGCACGATCCGACCGCGTGGGCCGGAACCGGTGACCGTGGCCAGATCAACGCCCTGCAATTCGGCGATCCGGCGAGCCAACGGGCTGGCGATGATGCGGGTGCCGCTGGCAGCGGGCATGGCGGCCGGTTCGGACGGCGGCGGTGCAACAGCGGCGACAGGGGCCGGTGCAGCCGGCGCGGGCTTCGGCGGCGGGGCGCTGCTCTCCCCTTCCCCGGTCAGGCGCAGGATCACCGTGCCCACCGGCACATTTTCCAGGCCTTCGGGCACAGCGATCTCGATCACCGTGCCTTCGTCCACGGCTTCCACTTCCATGGTGGCCTTGTCGGTTTCGATCTCGGCGATGATGTCGCCGGATTTCACCGTGTCGCCGGGTTTCACATGCCATTTCGCCAGCGTGCCCACTTCCATGGTGGGCGACAGGGCGGGCATTGTCACATCGATAGCCATGCTCAATTGTCCACAAAAAGCTGATCGACCAGCGCGCGCTGCTCATCATCGTCGGGATTGTCGATCAGATCGGCCATGTCGAGGAAATAGGCAGCGGAGCCCGCAAGCGCGGAGGAAAAGCGCACCTCGGCGCCCTGGTCCGATTTCATGCCCCAGGCCACCACCAGCGCGCGCTTGCCGATGGCGTTGATCTTCTTCACCAGCGGCACGAAATCGCCGTCACCGGCGAGCAGCGCCACCACATCGCAGCGGTTGGACACCGCCAGATCAAACGCCTCCAGCGCCAGCCACACATCGATGCCCTGTTCCTTGGGCGGTTCGCTGTTGGTATCAATGCGGGTGAAGTGCGGCGTGATGTTGCTGGCGGCCAATATCTGATCGAACACCCGGTCATTGCGCAGCGATTCCTCCAGGAAATTCGGGCTGCGCGCCCGGTCTTCCAGATCGCGCACGGTGTAACGGCCGCGGAAATAATGCGCCTCCACCACGCGGGCGCGGGTGCGCGGCACGTCTTCCATGTCGGCGCAGGCAATGCGGATGAAATCCATCAGGCCCGACAGCGAAAGGCGCCGGGCCGCAGGATGCTCGAACTTGTAGAAGTTCGACACGCGGTTGAAATAGCTGCCGTCGATCATCACGGCAATGCGGGTCTGCATCGAGTTCACCTGTAGCACACGGCGCGGGCAGCGCTCACGACATCGTCCGCCTTCAACAGGGCCGCCTTTTCCAGATTGGCGGCATAGGGCAGCGGCACATCCACGTTGGTGACCCGCAGAACGGGGGCATCCAGATCATCGAAGCCCTCTTCCATGCAGATGGCCATGATTTCCGACGCGATGGAACAGGTGGGCCAGCCTTCTTCCACCACCACCAGCCGGTTGGTTTTCTTCAAGGACGCCAGCACACAGGCCTTGTCGAGCGGGCGCAGGGTGCGCAGATCGATCACTTCGGCCTCAATGCCTTCGGCGGCCAGAGTCGCGGCGGCTTGCAACGCCACGCCGACCCCGATGCTATAGCTCACCAGTGTGACGTGGCTGCCGGCGCGCATGACGCGGGCCTTGCCGATCGGCACGACATGATCGCCTTCAGGCACGTCGAAGCTCTGGCCATAAAGCAGCTCGTTTTCAAGGAACACCACCGGATCGGGGCAACGGATGGCAGCCTTGAGCAAGCCCTTGGCATCGGCGGCGTCGTACGGCGCAATCACGATCAGGCCCGGCACGCTGGCATACCAGGGGCCATAATTTTGGCTGTGCTGCGCGCCCACCCGGCTGGCGGCGCCGTTGGGGCCGCGGAACACGATGGGGCAACGCATCTGGCCGCCCGACATATAGAGCGTCTTGGCTGCCGAGTTGATGATGTGATCAATTGCCTGCATGGCGAAGTTGAAGGTCATGAACTCCACAATGGGTTTCAGGCCGCCCATCGCCGCCCCGGTGCCCAGGCCAGCAAAGCCATATTCGGTGATCGGTGTGTCAATCACGCGTTGCGCCCCGAATTCGTCAAGCAGTCCCTGGGTGACCTTGTAGGCGCCCTGATATTCGGCAACCTCTTCGCCCATCACGAACACCGTGCCATCGGTGCGCATCTCCTCCGCCATGGCATCGCGCAACGCTTCGCGCACGGTCTGGCGGCGGGTGGGGCCGCCGGCCGGTTCGGGGGCAGTGATGGCCGCGGCCACCGGCGCTTCGACAGCAGCGGGTGCCGGCGCAGCCGTTGGCGCAGGCGCGGCGACCGGGGCCGCAACCGGTGCTGGCGCAGCTGCTTCGTCCTCACCGGCAATGTTGATGATCGGCGTGCCAACCTTCACGCCCTCAGCTCCGGCCGCGACCAACAGCGCGGTCACCGTGCCGCCATCATCGGCTTCCAGTTCCATGGTCGCCTTGTCGGTTTCGATCTCGGCGATCACGTCGCCGGGTTTGACCACATCGCCCACGGCCACCAGCCATTTGGCCAGCGTGCCCTCTTCCATGGTGGGCGACATGGCGGGGAGAAGGATTTGCGGCATCAGTAAGTTCCCAACAGCACGTCGGTGTGGAGTTCGGACAGAGCGGGTTCCGGCGCTTCCAGGGCGAAGTCGGCACTTTCGGCCACCTCGTCGCGCACGGCACGATCAATGGCCTTCAGGGCCGCTTCATCGGCAAATCCGCCGTCGATGATTTCCTTTTTCAGGCCCTCGATCGGATCACTCTTGTCGCGCATGGCCTGCACTTCCTCGCGGCTGCGATATTTGGCCGGATCGCTCATCGAATGGCCGCGATAGCGATAGGTCTTCATTTCCATCAGCACCGGCCCGTTGCCGGCGCGCACCCATTCGACGGCGGTCTTGGCAGCGCCGCGCACGGCCAGCACGTCCATCCCATCCACCTGCATGCCAGGCACGCGGAAGCTTTCGCCGCGGCGATAAAGCTGGTCTTCCGAACTGGCGCGGTTGACCGAGGTGCCCATGGCATATTGGTTGTTTTCGATGATGAAGATCACCGGCAGCTTCCACAGCTCCGCCATGTTGAAGGCTTCATACACCTGGCCCTGGTTGGACGCGCCATCGCCAAAATAGGTCACGGCGATATGCCCATCATTCTTGTACTTGTGGGCAAAACCCAGGCCGGCGCCCAGCGGCACCTGCGCCGCCACAATGCCATGGCCGCCGAAAAAGCCATGCTCCACGCTGAACATGTGCATCGAACCGCCCTTGCCGTGGCTGATGCCGGCGGCGCGGCCGGTGAGTTCGGCCATCACGGCCTTGGCATCAATGCCGCAGGCCAGCATATGGCCATGGTCGCGATAGCCGGTGATGATGCTGTCGCCGCGCACCAGTTCCGCCTGCATGCCCACCACCACGGCTTCCTGCCCGATGTAAAGGTGACAGAAACCGCCAATCTGGCCCATGCCATAAAGCTGGCCGGCGCGTTCTTCAAACCGCCGGATCAGCACCATCTGGCGATACATGTCGATCAATTGTTCTTTGCTGGCCGCGAACCGTTCCGGTTCATCAGGGCGCGGCCAATTGGATGCGGGCGGTGCGGATGCGGCCTTGCGGCCTGTGCTGCGTGCCAAGATGGTCACCCTTCTTCGATGAGGATGGCTTGGTATAAAATGTCGCAGCCGCAACCGACAAGGGACGAATTATACGGACCAACCAAATAGGTTCACCACGGCATCAACGGCGCGATTTTTCAGCTGGCGGCGCGCGGTTCCGGCGGCAGCGGCACGATCACTTCATCGGGCCGCACCATATCCAGGTTGCGGCGCACCAGTTCATCGGCCAGGTCGGGATCGATCCCGCGCGGGTTTAACAGGGCCAGGCGCTGTTGCAGCGCCACCTTCTGTTCTTCGGTGGACCGAACCGCCTGCTCCAGCTTGGCACGTTGCGCGGTGTAGCCGCGCCAGGCGGTATAACCGGTTGGCCCGGACACGGCGTGAAACGCGAAATAGCTGCCCACCACCACGCAGCCCACCGGCAGCGCAGAGCGAACGAGCAAATCCTTCAGGCCAAGCTTCACACCCATCGCTGCAACTTTAAGCAAACACTGGCCTATCCACAAGGCTGCATTGGCGCCGAACTGCTGCTAACTTGCCGGCAAACAACCACCTGAGGGGACTGAAATGACCGCCATCAACCATGTTGTCGATCTTGCCAAGGATGGCGATATCGCTGTCGTCACGGTCAACTCGCCGCCGGTCAACGCTTTGTCGGCCGATGTGCGCGATGGCCTGGCCGGAGCCTTTGCCGCCATTGCCGCAGATGCCGGCGTGAAGGCCGCCGTGCTGGTGTGTGCCGGCCGCACCTTCATTGCCGGGGCAGACATCTCCGAATTTGGCAAGCCGCCGCGCGGCGCGTCCCTGCCGGCGGTGCAGGATGCGATGGAAAGCGCGCCGGTGCCGGTCATTGCGGCCGTGCACGGCACCGCGCTGGGCGGCGGCCTGGAAGTGGCGCTGTGCGCGCATTACCGGGTGAGCGACGCCAAGGCCAAGTTTGGCCTGCCGGAAGTGAAATTGGGCCTGTTGCCCGGTGCCGGCGGCACACAGCGCCTGCCGCGCATTGTGGGTGCCAAGAAGGCCACCGAAATGGTGACCAGCGGTGCGCAGATGGGTGCCAAGGATGCGCTTGCCACTGGTCTGGTGGATGAGGTGGTGGATGGCGACCTCACGGCCAGGGCCGTCGCCTTTGCCCGCCGCGTGGTGGCGGAAGGCCGGCCGCTTAAGAAGGTGCGCGATGATGCCAGCAAGCTGGGCGGCACGGCCGCCGAACTGGCGCCGTTCTTCGCCGAATTCCGCGCGAAGAACGCCAAGGCCTTCAAGGGCTTTGATGCGCCCGAAGCCAACATCAAGTGCATAGAGGCCGCCGTTGCCCTGCCCTTCGAAGAAGGTCTGAAGGTGGAGCGCGCCGAGTTCATGCAGCTGATGACAGGCCTGCAATCCGCCGCCCAGCGCCATGTGTTTTTCGCCGAGCGCGCCGCCGCCAAGATCGATGGTCTGCCGGCCGATGTGCAGCCGTTGCCGGTGAAGAAGGTCGGCGTGATCGGTGCTGGCACCATGGGCGGCGGCATTTCGATGAACTTCCTGTCGGTCGGCATCCCCGTCACCATCGTCGAGATGAAGCAGGAGGCGCTGGATCGCGGCGTGGGCGTGATCCGCAGGAATTATGAGAACAGTGCCAAGAAGGGTCGCTTCAGCATGGACGAGGTGGAAGCCCGCATGGGCCGGCTGACGCCGACGCTCGACATGGCAGATCTGGCCGATTGCGACCTGATCATCGAAGCCGTGTTCGAGAATATGGCGATCAAGAAGGATATCTTCGCCAAGCTCGACCAGATCGCCAAGCCCGGCGCCATACTGGCCAGCAACACCAGCTACCTGGATGTGGACGAGATTGCCGCTGCCACCAGCCGCCCGGAATCGGTGGTGGGCATGCATTATTTCTCGCCGGCCAATGTGATGCGCCTGCTGGAAGTCGTGCGCGGCGCCAAGACCGATCCCCAGGTGCTGGCCACCGCCATGGCGATGGGCAAGGCCACCGGCAAGATCGCCGTTGTGGCCGGCGTCTGTCATGGTTTCATCGGCAACCGCATGCTCAGCCGCCGCCAGCAACAGGCCAATCTGCTGATGCTGGAAGGCGCTGCGCCGGCCGACATCGACCGTGTGTTGACCGATTTCGGTTTCCCGATGGGCCCGTTCCAGATGAGCGATCTGGCCGGGCTGGACATTGGCTGGAACGCCGAGACCAGCAAGGGCGAGACGGTGCGCGACCGGCTGTGCGAAGCCGGCCTGCGCGGCCAGAAGAACGGCAAGGGCTTTTACGTTTACGACGAAAACCGCAACCGCACGCCCAACCCGGAAGCCCTCGCCATCATCGATGCCTATGCAGTGGAAAAGGGCATCAACCGCCGCACCATCGATGATCAGGAAATATTGGAGCGATGCCTGTTCCCGATGGTGAATGAAGGTGCCCGCATCCTGGCCGAAGGCAAGGCCCAGCGCGCCAGCGACATCGATATCGTCTGGATCAACGGCTATGGCTGGCCGGTCTATCGCGGCGGCCCGATGTTCTGGGCACAGAATGATGCCGGCCGTGAGCGCATCATCGAAGTGCTTGAAAAAATGGGTGAGGATGTCTCGCCGGTGCTTAAGGATGGCTGGAAGTAAACCCTCTCCCCTCCAAAAAAAGCGGGAGGGGAGAAGCTTGCACTGGCGGCAAAAGCGACTTCCACGTCCAATCTGCTCCCCTCCCGCTTGCGGGAGGGGCTGGGGGTGGGAACGAGCAAAGGAAAAATCAATGAAGCCGATTCTCCTCCCCCTCCTCGCACTGCTGGCGGCCCCGGCCATCGCCGCCGACGCCCCCGATTACCGCAAGCCCGAATCGTGGCTGTGCCGGCCCAGTCCTAACAAATTGGGCGCGGCCGATCCGTGCAGTGGCGATGCCAGCGTCAGCCGGGTGGCAGCCGATGCCATTGTCAGCCTCGACATGCTGCCGGCGGCCAAGAAGCCGGCCATCGATTGCTTCTATGTCTATCCCACCGTCTCCACCGATCCCACGCCCAACAGTGACATGAGCGCCGATCCGGCCGAAATTGGCGTTGCCCAGGCCCAGGCGGCGCCATTCCGCCAGGCCTGTCGGGTGTTTGCCCCGCTGTATCGCCAGGTCACGCTGGCTGCGTTGCGAGACCGGTTGATGGGGAAGCCAGTGACCGCCGATCCCACCTTGGGTTACCGCGACGTTGCCGCCGCCTTTGCCGATTACATGAAGCATGACAACAAGGGTCGCGGTGTCATCCTGATCGGCCACAGCCAGGGCAGCGGCGTGTTGAAGGCGCTGTTGCAGAACGAGATCGAAGGAAAGCCGGTCGCGAAGCAGGTGATCGCCGCCTATCTGGCCGGTCACAATCTGCTGGTGCCGCAAGGTGCCGATGTGGGCGGTGATCTGAAATCCATGCCGCTGTGCCGGTCTGCGACGCAAACCGGCTGTGCGCTGTCGTGGGTGACATTCCGTGACACCATGCCAGTGCCGCCGGCCAGTCTGTTCGGCCGACCGCCCGCCGCCGCACCGGCTGGCATGGCCGCGGCCTGCACCAATCCGGCCGCGCTGGCCGGCGGCCGCGCCACGCTGCGGCCATTGATGGTCAACCGCACCGGCATTGTGGACAATGGGAACCCGCCGCCGAAATGGGCCAAGGGCCGCAACATCTACACGCCGTTTGTCGCCCTGCCCGGCCTGCTCACCGGCGAGTGCATGACCCGCGAGAATGCCAACGTGCTTTCGGTTGGCATCAGTGCCGATCCGGCCGATCCGCGCACCGACACGATCAACGGCGATGTGGTGATCGGCGGCCAGGTTGTGCCGGCCTGGGGCCTTCACCTGATCGACATGCAGGTGGTGATGGAGGATCTGGTCACACTGGCCGGCCAGCAGGGTGCAGCCTGGCTGCGGCAAAACGGAAAGTAACCGTTCAGCCGGGGCATGCGTATAAGGGGGCATGATGGAACGTCGCGCCCTGCTTGGCCTTGTGCTGGCCCTCCCCTTTGCTGCCCCGGCCTTTGGCGCGGCAGGCACCTATGCCGTGCGCTTCACGCCCGACGAATGGAAACGCCGACTGGGCGCCGATGCCTATGCGGTGTTGCGCGAAGAGGCGACGGAACGGCCGTTCACCTCGCCGCTGAACAAGGAGAAGCGCCCCGGCCTGTTTGTCTGCCGGGGCTGCCAGTTGCCGCTGTTCAGTTCGGCCCACAAGTTTGACAGCGGCACCGGTTGGCCCAGCTTCTGGCAGCCGCTCAACAAGGCCGCGATTGGCAGCACGGTCGACCGCAGCTACTTCATGGTGCGCACCGAAGTGCATTGCAGCCGCTGCGGCGGGCACCAGGGCCATGTTTTTGACGATGGGCCGCCGCCAACAGGGCTGCGCTATTGCATCAACGGCCTCTCGCTCAGCTTTGTTCCAGGGAAAACCGCGTGAAGAATTTTCTCATCCTGGCCGCCCTGCTGGCAGCGCCGGCCTGTTCGGCCGAGCGCATGGTTCTGGCCCCGGCCCCGGCCGTCGATGCGCCGCTGGCTCAGGGCGCGCTGCAAAAGGCGGTGTTTGCCGGCGGCTGTTTCTGGGGCGTCGAAGCCGTGTTCGAACGGGTGAAGGGCGTAAAGTCAGCCGTGTCCGGCTATGCCGGAGGCGCGCGGGCGACCGCAGTGTACGAGATCACCGGTAGCGGCCTCACCGGCCATGCCGAGGCCGTTGAGGTGACTTATGACCCTGCCGTGGTTAGCTATGGCACCCTGCTGCGCGTGTTTTTCTCGGTCGCGCATGATCCGACCCAGTTGAACCGCCAGGGGCCTGACAGCGGCAACCAGTATCGCAGCGCGCTGTTCACCCGCGGGGCGGAGCAGGAGCGGATTGCCCGCGCCTATGTGGCACAGATGGAAAAGGCCGGCACCTGGAAGCCGAAGATCGTCACCACATTTGAGGGCGCCAAGCCCTTCTATGCCGGGGAGGATTATCACCAGAATTATCTGCGCGCCCACCCGACCCAGCCTTACATCGTCTACAACGATATTCCCAAGGTGGAAGGCTTCAAGCGGCTGTTTCCGTCGCTGTGGAGCGATCGGCCCGCGGCCTGAACAGCAAAAGAGGCGGCCTTTTGGGGCCGCCTCTCTCATCTTGCAAACCAGCCTTGATCAGTGCTGGGTGGCCGGCATCAGCACCTCCAGCCCGTCCAGCGCGGCCGAAGCCTTGATCTGGCAGGCCAGGCGGCTGTTCGGCTTGGCGGTGTCTGCCAGTTCGATCATCGAATCTTCCAGCTCGCTGCGCTCCCCGGTCAGGCCAGCCCATTGTTCCGGGATATAGCAGTGGCAGGTGGCGCAGGCGGCGTTGCCGCCGCAATCGCCGTCGATGCCCGGTACATTGTTCTGCACCGCGCCTTCCATCAAATTCTCGCCTTCCGGCACATTGACTTCGTGGCGGGCACCATTGTGCTCGACGTAAATGATCTTGACCATGTTATCCTCTGCTCAGGCCGGAATACGGACCATCATCTTCTTGTAACCACGCACGAAGGCACTCGGCACCCGCTCCGGCTCTTCCAGCACTTCGATGTTATCAAAGCGCTTCAGGATTTCTTCCCACAATATCTTCAACTGCAGTTCGGCCAGGCGGTTGCCCACACAGCGGTGGATGCCGAAGCCAAAGCTCATGTGCTGGCGGGCGCGGGCGCGATCGATGATGAAGGCATCGGGATTGTCGAGCACCGTGTCATCACGGTTGGCCGAAGTATACCACATCACCACCTTGTCGCCCTTGTGGATCAGCTGGCCGCCCAGCACAGTATCCTGCAAGGCCGTGCGGCGCATATGGGCCAGCGGCGTCTGATAACGGATGATTTCCGAAACCATATTCTCCACCAGACCGTGGTTGGCCTTCAGCTTGGCATATTCCTCAGGGTTTTTGTTGAGGAAATACAGGCCGCCGGTGATCGAATTGCGGGTGGTGTCATTGCCGCCCACGATCAGCAGCACCAGATTGCCCATGAACTCCATCGGCGGCATGTTGCGCGTCGCGGGGTTGTGCGCCAGCATCGACACCAGGTCGCCGGTCGGCTCGGCGTTCACCCGCTCGTTCCACAGCATGGTGAATTCCTGCAGCATTCCCAACAGGATACCCTGCCGTTCTTCCTTGCCGGGGCTGCCCGGCAGTTCCGGGTCAGAGGTCGACACATCCGACCAATAGGTCAGCATGCGGCGGCGTTCCTGCGGCCAGCCGAACAGTGTGGCCAGCATGCGGCTGGTCAGTTCGATGGACACCTTGTCCACCCAGTCAAAGGCCTCGCCGCGCGGCAGGCTGTCCAGCACCTCGCAGGTGCGGCTGCGGATAAGTTCTTCATAACCCGCCAGATTCTGGCCCGAAACGATCGGGTTCACGGCCTTGCGCTGCACGTCGTGCTTGGGCTGATCCATGGCGATGAACATCGGCATGATGAAATCCGGGTCCATATCGAACAGGGTGATCCCGCCCAGCATGGCTTCGGAACTGAACACCTGGTGGTTGGTGTCCACCGCCATCACGTCGTTCCAGCGCACCACGTTCCAGAAACCGCGGTGGCGATTGCTGTTCACGCTCGTGAAAAACACCGGCGCTTCTGCGCGCAAACGGCGGAAATAGACGTGGTTGGTGTCCGTTTCCCACCAAAGCGGGTCCGCAATATCCACCTCTTCCAGGGGTGCGGTGGCCAAATAGGCCTCAAGCGTGGCCGTTTCGTGATTCGGCAATTCGGGCCGCACGCGCGGCGGCAGCGGCCAGCTCACGCTGCCCTGCGGCAGGGTCTGGGTTTGCCGTGTGTCCTTCAACTGAGTCGCCATTTGATCCTCCCGGATGGGTCTGTGGTTGCTCGCCCTCATTTGCGGACATACACTACGCAAATATCCCGCGCCAGCCAAATTTGCGGATTTCACCTCCGCATTTGCACGCCCCGCCGCTTGCCGGCATGATCACGCCCTGCCCCGGGGGACTGTTCATGGCCGATCTTGCCCATCTTGTTGCCGCCATCGCCGCCCGCATGGCTGCCTGCCCTGATCGCGGCCGCGTCGCCAGCTATATCCCCGAACTGGCCAAGGTTTCGGCCGATCATTTCGGCCTGGTGGTCGCCACCGCCGACGGGCAGGAATATGCCGCCGGCGATGCCGACACCGAATTTTCCATCCAGTCCATTTCCAAGCTGTTCGCCCTGGTCGAAGCCCTGGCCCAGCATGGCGAGGCGGTGTGGGCGCGCGTGGGGCGCGAACCATCCGGCGGCGCGTTCAATTCCATCGTGCAGCTGGAGGCGGAAGCCGGCAAGCCGCGCAACCCCTTCATCAATGCCGGCGCCATCGCAGTGTCCGATCTGATCACCGATCCCGATGATCCGCGCACCGGCGCCGGCCGCATCCTGCGCCTGTTGCGCAAATTGTCCGGCGCGCCCACCATCGCGGTGGACGGCGCCGTGGCCTACAGCGAGGCCGCCACCGGCCACCGCAACGCCGCGCTGGCGCATTTCATGAAGGCGCATGGCGTGCTCACCGGCAAGGTGGAGGCCACGCTCTCCACCTATTTCCACCAATGCGCCATCGCCATGAGCTGCCGCCACCTGGCCCGCGCCGGCCGCTTCCTGATGAACGGCGGCATCGATCCCAGCAACGGCGAACGCATCATCAGCGCCGAACAGGCCCGCCGCATCAACGCCCTGATGCTCACCTGCGGCCATTATGATGCCTCAGGCGAATTCGCCTTCCTCGTCGGCCTGCCGGCCAAATCCGGCGTGGGCGGCGGCATCCTCGCCATCGCACCGGGCCGCGCCAGCATCGCCGTCTGGTCGCCCGGCCTCTCCCCGCAAGGCAACAGCCTGCTCGGCACCGCCGCGCTGGAACAACTGGCCAACGCCATGGGGTGGAGCGTGTTCAACCCGGAGGTGTGAAGAAAAGGGAATGCCTCCGGCGGCAAGGGTCGCAGACCCTTGACCCGTTCGTATTCAGGCGCGCCCGCCTTCACGATTCGTCCCCACCCGCCGCCGATGCCGGCGATACAGCGCCGGGGCAAACACATGGTCATAGGCCGCGCTGGCCATCTGCCTGATCCCCGGCAACCCCACGATCCGCGCCAGCCACCGATAGCGCGGCATCTGAGACCACAGCAGCACAAACGCCGGCACACCCGA
>CAZHTW010000086.1:0-11723 GCA_964535865.1 uncultured Sandarakinorhabdus sp.
GCCAGCGCGCCGCCCAGCCCAGCGCCTGATCAATCACCCAATGGCCGATCGGCACGATCAGGCCGGTGTCCTCGGCCACCGGGATGAAGTTCAGGGGCGGGATCAGCCCCAGTTCGGGATGATGCCAGCGCAGCAGCGCTTCGAAGCCGGTGATGCGTTCGTCGGCCGCATCCACCACCGGCTGGAACAGCAGGCGCAACTGGTCGCGATCCAGCGCGCGGGCCAGATCGGCCTCCAGCCGGCGGCGCTGCTCGGCGGCCGCGGCCATTTCGGCCGAAAAGCGGCAGGCCGCACCGCGCCCCTGGGCCTTGACCTGATACAGCGCCAGATCAGCACATTTCAGCAGGGCTTCGGGCGTGGTGGCATCGTCCGGCGCCAGCGCCCAGCCCACCGACGCGCCCACCACCACGCCGCCCCGTCCCTGCTCAACGCGGCCCTGTTCCCCCAAGGCGAACGGCCGTGCCATTTCGCGCACGATGCGCCGGGCCAGCCGTTCCGGCCGGTCACCGCTGCCATCCTGCAGCAAGATGCCGAACTCGTCGCCGCCCAGCCGCGCGATGGTGACGCCGTCACGATCATGGCCCTTCATCACCGCCTGCAACCTTTGTGCCACCTGGCGCAGCAGCAGATCACCCACGGCATGGCCAAAGCCATCATTCACCGCCTTGAACCGATCCAGATCAACAAACAGCAGGGCCGCCGGGGTGCCGCTGTGTTCGGCCACGTCCAGCATGTCATCCAGCATTTCGCGGAACAGGCTGCGGTTGGCCAGGCCGGTCAGCGGATCGAAGCGCGCCAGTTGCGCAATGCGTTCCTGGCTGCGGCGCATGTCCGTCACGTCGCGGCCCACGCCGCGAAAGCCGGTGAAGCGCCCGGCCATATCCTGTTTGGGCGTGCCCGACAGCGCCCACCACCTCAGGTCGCGGCCCAGCGGCACCGGCACCATCAGATCGCGAAACGCCTGGCCATCGCGCAGGGCGTGGATCAACGCCACGGTGGCGGCGCCGCCCTGGGCCGGATCGATCAGCGACAACAGGCTTTGGCCCAGAAGCTCGCTGCGCTTGCGCCGCGCCACATCGGCAAAGCGCGGCGTCACATGCGTCAACCGGCCCTCGCCATCCAGTTCCAGCAGCCAATCCGAACCATTGGCTTCATATTCGTTCAGCAACAGCCGCACCACCTCGCCCTGTTCGCCCAGTTCGGCCTCGCTCTTCAACCGCGCCATGGCCTGATAGGTGGTGGCCAGCGCGGCGCGCAGCTTGATCAGAGCAAAGCTGGCCAGGCCCAGCGCCACCAGCGGATGATCCAGCGGTGCCTGCGGTGGCAGCGCCGCCCACATCGCCGCCGCAATTGCTCCCACCACGCCCAGCACGGCCACCGGCATGGTGGCGGCGGCGTTGCTGATCGCGCCCATGAACACCAGCGAGAAGATCAGCAGCACGGCCTGGCCATCGGCCGGCAGCACCGGCAACAGCGCAAACAACATGCCGGCCCAGCACAGGCCCAGCAGGCTGATCTCGCCGGTCACCCGCCAGAAGCGGCCATGGCTGGCGGTGTCGGGCGCGCCGGCCGGGCCGCGCCTTATGGCGCGCAGGCTCCACATCAGCGACAGGCCGGCAAAGCCCGCCAGCCATGGCGCCAGCGCCGAAAACGGCACCGCCGGGCCAAACATCGCCAGCAACACCGCCATGTTGATCACCAGCAGGCCGATGTTGAACGGAATCGCCCGGTTCAGCAGCTGCAACTGGTGGCCGCGCACCCCGGCCCAGAAACCATCAGCCGCCTGGCCCAGGCCCAGCACCTGGCGCCAGCCCAGATCCCGCAGCATCTGCACCGGCGGTTGCAACATGGCCGTCATATGCGCTCCCCGATCTCCACCCCGCAGGGCCAATCCGCAGACGGCAACGGCGGCAGCGGCGGCGGATTGAATCCGCTGCGGCCAAGCTGCCGTGCAATGGCTTGGCAACGGCGCGTTTGTTCCATACTTGTTCACAGATGCAGCCTGCCCTTCCATCCGATTCTGCGCAGCCGCCCTGGCTGGCCGGCCTGAACGCGCCGCAGCGCGAAGCGGTGACCAGCACCGAAGGCCCGGTGCTGATCCTGGCCGGCGCCGGCACCGGCAAGACCAAGGCGCTCACGGCGCGGCTGGCGCATATTCTCTTCAACCGGCTGGCCTGGCCGTCGCAGGTGCTGGCCGTCACCTTCACCAACAAGGCGGCGCGCGAGATGCGCCACCGCACCGAAATGCTGTTGGGCGGGATGGCCGAAGGCCTGCCGTGGCTGGGGACCTTCCACGCCTTGTCGGCCAGGATGCTGCGCCGCCATGCCGGGCTGGTGGGGTTGAACCCGCAATTCACCATCCTTGACACGGATGACCAGCTGCGCCTGCTGAAACAGGTGGTGGCCGAGGCCGGGCTCGACGAAAAACGCTGGCCGGCCAAATTGCTGGCCAGCCTGATCGACCGCTGGAAGAACCGCGGCCTCACGCCCGACGCGGTGCCGCCGGGGGAAAGTTTCGCCTATGCCGATGGCCAGAAGGGCGGCGGCGCGGGCCTCTATGCCCGTTATCAGGAACGGCTGGTGCAGCTGAACGCTGCCGATTTCGGCGATCTGCTGCTGCACATGCTGACCATCTTTGCCCGCCACCCGGATGTGCTGGCCGATTATCAGGCGCGCTTTCTCTATGTGATGGTGGATGAATATCAGGACACCAACCACGCCCAATATCAATGGCTGCGGGCGCTGGTCGGCACGCGGCACAATATCGCCTGCGTGGGCGATGATGACCAATCCATCTACAGCTGGCGCGGCGCGGAGGTGGCCAATATCCTGCGCTTTGACACGGATTTTCCCGGCGCCAAGCTGATCCGGCTGGAGGAGAATTACCGCTCAACCCCGCATATCCTGGCCGCAGCCAACCATCTGATCGCCCACAACAATGGAAGGCTGGGCAAAAGCCTGTTCACCGCCCACAGCCATGGGGAAAAGGTGGCCGTCACCGGCGTGTGGGATGGGCCGGAGGAAGCCCGCACCCTGGGCGACGAGGCCGAACGGCTGGCGCGGGACGGGGTTTCGCTGAACGCCATGGCGATCCTGGTGCGCGCCCAGTTCCAGACGCGCCTGTTTGAAGACCGCTTCATTGCCATCGGCCTGCCCTATCGCATCGTGGGCGGGTTCCGATTTTATGAGCGGGCCGAGATCCGCGATGCGCTGGCCTATCTGCGGCTGGTGCAATCGCCCGATGACGCGCTGGCCTTTGAACGCATCGTCAACGTGCCCAAGCGCGGCCTGGGCGACAAGGCGATGGGCACGCTGCACGCCGCCGCCCGCCGGCTGAACCTGCCGCTGTCGCGCGCCGCCGATCTGGTGGTGCAGGGCGATGATCTGACGCCGGCGGCGCGGCGGTCGCTGCGCGGGTTTCTGATCGATCTGGCGCGCTGGCGCGATGCGTCCGAAACCATGAGCCATGCCGAACTGGCCGAACTGGTGCTGGAGGAATCGGGCTATGTCGCCATGTGGCAGGCCGACAAATCCACCGAAGCCGATGGCCGCATCGACAATCTGAAGGAACTGGTGCGGGCGATGGGCGATTATCCCAGCCTGACCGCGTTCCTTGAGCATGTCTCGCTGGTGATGGACAATGAAGCGTCAAATGATGATGAAAAGATCACCATCATGACGCTGCATGCCGCCAAGGGGCTGGAGTTTGACCATGTGTTCCTGCCCGGCTGGGAGGAAGGCGTGTTCCCCAGCCAGCGCGCCCTGGATGAAGGCGGGACGGCGGCGCTGGAGGAGGAACGGCGGCTGGCCTATGTGGGGATCACCCGGGCACGCGTGCGCGCCCATGTGCTGCATGCCGCCAACCGGCAGGTCTATGGCCAATGGACGGCGGCGCTGCCCAGCCGCTTCGTGGCCGAACTGGGGCAGGCGCATGTGGATGAGCGCTCAACCCTGTCGGGCGGGCCCAGCCTGTGGCGCGCGGCCCTGGCCGGCGGCGATCCCTTTGCCGACATGCAGCGCGGCACCGGGCGCGGGCCGGGCTGGGATCGGGCGCGATCGGGTGCCGGCGGCTGGCAGGCGGCGAAGCAGGAATTGGGAGGCGGGCGTGACTTTGGCCCGCGCAGCGCCGCACCGCCGCGTGAGGCGCGGGTGAGCGCGATCAGCCTGGCCCCTGCCCCCGGTTTCCGGCGCGGCACCAAGGTGTTTCACGCCAAATTTGGCGAAGGCGTGGTGTTCCATGTTGATGGCAACAAGCTGGAGATTGATTTTCCGGCGGCGGGCCGCAAGCGCGTGCTGGATTCGTTTGTCAGCCTGAAGGACGGATAGGCTCAGTCCGCATCCGGCGCCGTCAACATGCGCACGATGGTGGCGATCACGCCGCGGCTGATGAACAACAGGCCAACCGCCGCCAGCCCGGCGCTTTGCAGCGGCGTCCAGTGCAGATAATCATTGGCAAAGAAGAAGGCGCCCACCACGCCAAAGGCGTTGAAGCCGCCGAACAGCGACAGCGACAGCGCCGCAAGGGCCGGGAAGGTGCCAAACCGGTCCATCCAGCCGAACCAGGCACACAGCGTGTGGGCAAACCCCACCGCCATCAGCGCCGCAGCCATCAGATAGCCGGGAAGTTGGCGAAAAAAATCCATCACAAGTGATTGTAACCCATGATTCCGGCGCTGACAAAGCCAGAGGCACCCATTGCCGGCTGGCGCAGCGCTTCCTATGCAGGGCCATGCCCAAGATCCCCGCCCCCTTTCTGATCCGCGATTACCGGGCGTTCTGGGCGGCGCGGTTTTTCGCCACCATTGCCGGCATGATGATGGTGATCGTCATCGGCTGGCAGGTGTATGACATTGCCCGCGCCAGCCGCAGCGTGGAGGATGCCGCCTTTCTGCTCGGCATGATCGGCCTGGCGCAGTTTCTGCCCTTGTTCTGCCTGGCGCTGGTGGTGGGCGTGATCGCCGACCGGCTGGACCGCCGCCACATTGCCCGCGCCGCCGTGGCGCTGGAGCTGGGCTGTGCCGGGGTGCTGGCATGGCTGGCCTTCACCGGTGAGGTGCCGATGGCGGCGCTGTTCATCGTGGCCGCGCTGCTGGGCGTGGGCCGGGCGTTTCAGGGGCCATCGATGGCGGCACTGGCGCCCAATCTGGTGCCGCGTGAACTTCTGCCCCAGGCCATCGCGCTGAACAGCATTTCCTGGCAATCGGGCGCGGTGCTCGGCCCGCCGCTGGGGGCGTTTCTCTATGCCGTGTCGCCGCAAACGGCCTATGGCGCGGCGGCCATCGCCTTTGGCATCACGCTGATCTGCCTGATGATCATCCGCCCGGTGGCGCGCCCGGCGCCGTCTGCCATCAGCCCGTGGCGATCGCTGGTGGAAGGCGTGGCCTATGTGCGGCACAACAAGGTGCTGCTGGGCGCGATCAGCCTTGACCTGTTTGCCGTGCTGCTGGGCGGGGCGACGGCCATGCTGCCGGTTTATGCCCGCGATGTGCTGCATGTGGGCGTGGAAGGGCTGGGCCCGCTGCGCGCGGCACCCTCGGCCGGCGCGGTGCTGGTCGCGGCGCTGCTGGCGGTGCGGCCGCTGCGGCGCAACGTGGGCCCGGTGATGTTTGCCAGCGTGGCGGTGTTCGGGCTGGCCACCACGGCGTTCGGGCTCTCCACCAGCTTCCCGCTCAGCCTGGCGGCGCTGTTCGTGCTGGGCGCCGCCGATGCGGTGAGCGTGTTTGTGCGCGGCAGCCTGATCCAGCTGCACACGCCGGATGACATGCGCGGGCGCGTCTCCAGCGTGTCGGGCCTGTTCATTTCGGCCAGCAACGAACTGGGTGAACTGGAATCGGGGCTGGCGGCGCGCTATGTGGGCGCGGTGCCATCGGTGGTGGCCGGCGGCATTGGCGCGGTGATCGTCACCATCCTGTGGGCCTGGCGCTTCCCGGTGCTGCGCAAGGCCGACCGGTTCGAGGATCAACAGCCGGCCAAGAAGGCAGGTTGAGGCCGCGCCACAACGGGCCTAGGATTGTGGCCTGCTTTTGCCAAAAGGTTATTGCCATGAAGGCCAACAACATCCTCGAAACCATCGGCCGCACGCCGCACATCCGCATGGGCAAATTGTTCCCGGATGCCGAGGTGTGGATCAAGTCGGAGCGGGCCAACCCCGGCGGTTCGATCAAGGACCGCATCGCGCTGGCCATGGTGGAGGCAGCCGAAGCGGCCGGCACGCTGAAACCCGGCGGGATCATCGTGGAGCCGACCAGCGGCAACACCGGCATTGGCCTGGCCATGGTGGCGGCGGTGAAAGGCTATAAGCTGGTTCTGGTGATGCCGGAATCCATGTCGATCGAACGGCGGCGGCTGATGCTGGCCTATGGCGCGACCTTTGATCTGACGCCGCGCGAAAAGGGCATGAACGGCGCCATTGGCCGCGCCCTGGAAATCGTGGCCGAAACGCCGGGCGCCTGGATGCCGCAGCAATTTGAAAACCCGGCCAACATCGAGGTGCATGAACGCACCACCGCGCTGGAATTCCTCGCCGATTTCGCCGATGCGCCGCCGCACGCCCTGATCACCGGGGTGGGCACCGGCGGCCATATCAGCGGCACCGCCCGCGTGCTGAAGCAGCATTGGCCCAAGTTGCAGGTGTTTGCCGTTGAGCCCGCCGCCAGCCCGGTGATTTCCGGCGGCAGCCCGGCCCCGCACCCGATCCAGGGCATCGGCGCCGGCTTCATCCCGAAGAATCTCGACATGAGCGTGCTCGACGGGGTGGTGCAGGTGGACGCCCCCGATGCCAAGGCCTGGGCCCTGCGCGCCGCCCGCGAGGAAGGCATGCTGGTGGGCATTTCCTCCGGCGCCACGCTGGCCGGCATCGCGCTGAAGCTGAAGGAACTGCCCAAGGGCGCCCGGGTGATCGGCTTCAATTATGACACCGGGGAGCGTTATCTGTCCGTGCCGGATTTCCTGCCAGGGGGTTGATTGGCCGGCTGGAGATCGATCACCACGATTTCCGGGCTGGTGCCGATGCGCATGGGCACAAAGGTGGTGCCCAGCCCGGCAGAGGTGATCATCATCTGCCCGGCATCGTTGCGGAACAGGCCGTGGCGATAGCGTTCATATTGGCCGATCAGCCGCGGCAGGCCGAACACACGGATCTGCCCGCCGTGAGTGTGGCCGTTCAGGAACAGGCCCACCGATGGCGGCAGGAAGCGCCAGAAATCCGATTCATGCGCGATGGCGATGGCCGGCTTGCCGGGCGTGATGCGCGTCACCGCGCGGTTCAGCCCACCCACCGGATCAAAGCTCATGATCATGTCATCGATGCCGATGATCTGCACCGGCCCCACGTCGACATGATCGCCGGCCAGCAGGTTCAGGCCAAAGCGCTCCATCACCATGCGGGTCGGATAGGGCGAATCATGGTTGCCGGCAACATGATAGACCCCCAATGGCGCCCGCAAGCGCATCAGGGGACGCAGCGCCTGTTCCAGCGCCATGGGCGGATTCCAGATCTTGCTGGCATGAAAATCGCCGGTGTTGACGATCAGATCGGGGTTTTGCGCATTGGCCTGGGCCACGATGCGGGCAATGCGCGCCTCCGGCATGTCCCAGGCGCTGCCGTGCAGGTCTGACAGGTGAACGATGCGCAGCGGCCGCTCCAGCCCCGGCAGCGCGACGCGGTAACGGGTGATCACCGGATCGCGGATGGCGCCCAGCCAGCCGATCCACGCCACCGCCAGCGCCAGCGCGGCACCGATCAAGGCGAGGCGGCGGATCACAGCCGGGCTTTGTTTTCCTTGTCCTCGGCCAGAAAGGCCTTGAACGGATTGAGTTTTTCGGCCGCGCCATTGGCGGCGATGCGGCGGATCTGCTGATAATACCAGGCCTGGGCAGCAAAGCCGTTGATGGTGCGCACCAGCTTGAACGGCGATGCCGGCCCCAGCCAGCCGGGGCCGATCGCCAGCCGCTCCTCGAACCGCGGCAGCTCCTCGATATGGCCGGCGAGCAGTTCGGCGACACAATCGGGCTCCGCACACAGCGGCCGGCCGACGCCAACCAGCGCAATGCCGCTGGCCAGCGCATCATCCATGGCATTCAGGCTGCGGAAGCCGCCGGTCACCATCAGCGGCGGGGTCCTGGCCGCCATCAGCGCCTTGGCGAGGCTCACGAAATAGGCTTCGCGCGCGCGGGTCGATTGCTGTTTCGGCTCGTCGCGCGGGGTGAGCCCTTCCATGTCCATCATCGCCGGCTGTTCATAGGTGCCGCCCGACAATTCCAGGCAATCCACCCCCAGATCGGCCAGCCAGCCCGCCACGATCAGGCAATCATCAAAGCCAAAGCCGCCCTTCTGGAAATCGGCGCTGTTCAGCTTCACGCTGATGGTGAAATCCGCGCCGACGCCTGCGCGCACGGCCTTGACCACCTCGGTGAGCAGCCGCGCGCGGTTTTCCAGGCTGCCGCCCCATTCATCGCGGCGCAGATTGGCCAACGGGGAGAGGAACTGGCTGATCAGATAGCCATGAGCGGCGTGGATCTGCACGCCGGTGAAGCCCGCCTCGCGCGACACCACCGCAGCATGGGCCCAGCGCGCGATCAGATCCTCAATCTCGATGCCGGTGAGCGGATGCGGCAGGCCGAACTGCCCGCCCGGCAGCGCCAGCGGCACCGCCGACGGCGCGCGCGGGTGGGCGTTGACGTTCTTCTGCGTCTGCCGCCCGGCATGGCTGATCTGCACCCAGGCTTGGGTGTCGCCCCCAGAGTCCCTGGCAGTGGCCGCCGCAGCCCAACGCGCCCAGGCGGCTTTTGCTTCGGGGGTCAGCGGGCCATCAACCACCACATTGCCCGGCCGCTCGCGATGATTGCGGTCGATCACCACATTGCCGGTGATCAACAGGCCACAACCGCGATCCGCCCAGCGGCGATAGAGCATGTCATGCGCGGCGCAGGGCACGCCATCGGCGCCGGCCAGCCCTTCGGTCATCGCCGCCTTGGCGATCCGATTGCGGAAGGTCTGGCCGTTGGCCAGGCTGAAGGCTTCGTTGACGTCTGGCATGGGGCACCCCTGTTTGGCGGCACGGTGCCTTGGCTTGGCGACGAGGGCAAGCGTTGATCCTCCCCCTCTGGGGGAGGTGCCCGCCGGGCGGAGGGGGCGGGCAAACACGGGCTTGCCCGCCCCCTCCCCCGGCCTTCGCCGGGGCAGGCTCCGCCTCCCCAGAGGGGGAGGATTTGAATGGCTCAGGCCGCCTTTTTCGCGGCCAGCCCGTAGAAGCTTTCGCCCTTCGCCGCCATGTCGCGCAGATATTGCGGCGGCGCGAAGCGCTCGCCGTGCTGTTGCGCCAGCCGGTCCAGCGTGGCCACCACATTGGCAATGCCCACCGTGTCCATATGGGCGAACGGCCCACCGGTGAACGGTGCAAAGCCCCAGCCGAAGATGGCGCCCAGGTCGCCATCCTGCGGGGTTTCCAGCACGCCTTCGCCCATGCAGCGCGCACATTCCACCAGCTGGCGATAGAGCAGACGTTCCTTCACATCGGCCGCTGTCGGCTGATCCGCTGCCAGTCCGCCGGCCACGGTTTCCACCAGCTCGGGCCACAGATATTTCTTGCCGCCTTCGGGATAGACATAGAAGCCCTTGGCATTCTTGCGGCCCTGGCGGCCCAGTTCATACATTTTGGTGATGACGCCATCGGCCGGGCCGGGCTTGTAGGCATCGCCCAGATCGGCGCGGGTTTGCTGACCCACCTTGTACGACAGGTCGAGGCCGACTTCGTCGTTCACCGCCAGCGGGCCGACCGGCATGCCCATCTGCTTGCCGATATTCTCGATCAGCGCCGGCGTGGTGCCTTCGCCGAGCAGCGCCAGGCCTTCCTGCACATAGGTGCCAAAGCAGCGCGAGGTGTAGAAGCCGCGGCTGTCGTTCACCACGATCGGCGTCTTGCGGATGGCGGCGACATAATCCAGCGCCTTGGCAATCGCCGCCGCGCCGGTTTCCTTGCCAACGATGATTTCCACCAGCGGCATCTTTTCCACCGGGGAGAAGAAGTGGATGCCGATGAAATTCTCCGGCTTGCTCCACGCCTTGGCCAGGCCGGTGATCGGCAGGGTGGAGGTGTTGGAACCGAAGATCACATCCGGGCCAACCACGGCTTCGGTAGCCTTGGTCACATCGGCCTTGATCTCGCGGGTTTCGAACACCGCTTCGATGATCAGGTCGCAGCCGGCCAGATCGGCATAATCGGCGGTGGGGTGAATGCGGTCGAGGATGGCCTGGGCCTTGGCCGGATCCATGCGCTTCTTGGCCAGCCGATCGGCCGTGTACTGCTTGCCCTTTTCGGCGGCCGCCAGATCACGATCAAGCAGCACCACCTCGATCCCGGCCTGCGCCGTGACCATGGCAACGCCGGCGCCCATCAGGCCGGCGCCGAGCATCGCAATCTTCTTTGTCGGCATCGGCGGCACACCCGCCGGGCGGCGCGCGCCCTTTTCGGCGGCCTGCTTGGAAACAAACAGGCTGCGGATCATGTTGCCCGCCTGCGGGTCGGCCACCACCTTGGCGAAATATTTGGACTCGATGCGGATGGCGGTGTCCATCGGCACCTGGGTGCCTTCATAGACGGCCGACAATATGGCGCGCGGGGCGTTCATGTTGTCACCGGCGTTGACGTGCGTCATCGCGGTGCCGCCGACGAAAATCTGCGCGAAATTGGGGTTCAGCGCCGTGGCCGGGCCGCCCGGCATCTTGAAATTCTTGGTGTCCCACGGCTGCACGCCGCCGTTCGGATTGGCCTTCACCCACGCCTTGGCGGCGGTGATGATCTGATCGGCCGGCACCACGGCCTGCGCCACGCCAAAGCCCAGGGCCTCCTGCGGAGACATGTTCTTGCCTTGCAGCAGATACATCAGCGCCGGCTGGATGCCCATCAGGCGCGGCAGCCGCTGGGTGCCGCCGGCCCCGGGGAACAGGCCGACCATGATTTCCGGCAGGCCCAGCGTGATCTTCGGGTTGTCGGCGATGACGCGGTAATGGCAGGCGAGGATGAATTCGAGGCCGCCGCCCAAGGCGAGGCCATTGACGGCCGCCGCCACCGGCTTGCCGCAGGTTTCGAGATCGCGCAGCAGCTTGTTGAGGCCGAACACGGCATCGAACAGCGCGGCCATCCTGGATTTGCCTTCGGGCGGCTTGCCGCCACCCATCAGGCCGCCCATGCCCTTCAGGTCAGCACCGGCCATGAAACCGCTGGCCTTGCCGCTGGTGAGCACGGCGCCCTTGATGCTTTCATCGGTCTTCAGCCGTTCAATGGCGGCGGCCAGATCGGCCTGCACTTCGGGCGTGATGACGTTCATCGACTGGCCGGGCACGTCGATGGTGAGCAGGAGGATGCCGTCGGCATCGAGGTCGGTGTGGATGGCGGTGGTCATGTTCAAATCCTTTCGTACGTACTGCGTGACGTCGAACGAGTTCCCGGCGGCGCCGTGGCAAAGCCACGGCTCTGCCGGGCCTCGCCGGCCGATCTGGCGCGAGTCCGTCGCGTTTCAGCGGCGTTGCCGCTTCCAACGCGACGGCCGCGCTCAGATCCGCTCGATGATCGTGCCCGTGCCCATGCCGGCGCCGACGCACAGATTGACCAGCGCGGTGCCCTTGCCGGTGCGCTCCAGCTCATCGAGCACGGTGCCCAGGATCATCGCGCCGGTGGCGCCCAGCGGGTGGCCCATGGCGATGGCGCCGCCGTTCACGTTGA
>CAZHTW010000087.1:0-11626 GCA_964535865.1 uncultured Sandarakinorhabdus sp.
CGTGGGACCCGGTGGTGCAGGCCAATCAGGGCGCGGTGGCCTGGCCGAAACAGGGTGATTTCCCCAGTGATCACCTGCCGGTGCCGGATCGCTGGCGCCTGATCGAGACACTGGGGCTGGTGAAATCCAACTGGAAAGACCCGTACAACCAGAACACGCTGAAGGGTGACCGGCCGATCTGCGGCACCCATGATCTGTTCGTGCAGTTGACGGCGATTTCCGACACGCTGGCCGAACCGCGCAGCTTCCCCACCCCGGTGGGTGTGCAGACCACTGAGCGGCCGGGCAGCAACGATGTGTTCGGCCGGCAGTATAGCGAGGTGTTCGCGCAGACCTTCATCCTGGGCGCGGCGCTGACCAAGGGCAGCACCGCCTTCAAGCCGCCCGAATATGAACTGCGCGCGGCGATTGCCTTCAACGTGAACCATGTCGATGTGCCGGAACAGCGGGTGCTGTCGGTGCTGCCCTCCAAGCGATCTTTGCGCACCGATGCCTTCATCGGCGTGCAGGAATTGTTCCTAGATTATCACCTCAGGAACACGTCGGACCGTTATGATTTCGATTCGATCCGCATCGGCATCCAGCCCTTTTCCAGCGATTTTCGCGGTTTCCTGTTTCAGGACAATCAACTGGGCGTGCGCCTGTTCGGCAACCGCGACAACAACCGCTTCCAATATAATCTGGCGGCCTTCTGGCGGCTGGAGAAGGACAGCAACAGCGGCCTGAACGCCGTGCTGCGCAGCCCCCGCCGCGATGCGCTGTTCGTCGCCAATCTTTATCGCCAGGATCTGCCGCTGCCGGGGATGACCAGCCAGGTCAGTGCCATCTGGAACCTGAACCGTGAGCGGGGTGACATTCAGGTTGATACCAACGGTTTCCCGGTGCGCCCGGCGCTGCTCGGCACCTTGCGCGGCCGCAGCTATGATGTGGTGTATCTGAGCTATAACGCCGATGGCCATATCGGTCGCATCAACCTGTCGCTGTCGGCCACCCACGCCACTGGCACCAACCGCAACAACATCTTCACGGACCGACGGGCCAAGATCAACAGCTGGTTCGTCGCCATCGAGCCCAGCTATGATCGCGGTTGGGCTCGTTTCCGTGCCTCGGCGCTGTATGCTTCTGGTGATTCCAACCCGCATGATGACGTGGACAGCGGCTTTGCGGCGATCTTTGAAAACCCGCAGTTTGCCGGCGCCGACACCAGCTACTGGGTGCGCCAGACCATCCCGTTCGCCGGCGGCGGCCGCGCCATTTCGGTGAACAGCCGCAACGGCATCTTGAACGATTTGCGATCATCCAAGGAACAGGGGCAGGCCAATTTCACCAACCCCGGCACCATGTTGCTGGGCGCCGGCGCCGATTTCGACATCTTGCCGGAGCTGCGGATCAGCGGGAACGTCAACCATCTGTGGTTTGCCACCACCGCCACGCTGCAGGCGCTGCGCGTTGAAGGCAGTATTCCCAGGGATATCGGCTGGGATCTTTCGACCGCGGCCACTTATCGCCCGCACTTCAACCAGAATCTGGTGTTCCGCCTGTCGGGCGCGATGCTGAAACCTGGCGCGGGTTTCCGCGATCTGTTCACCAACGCCCCCCGCACCGGCCATTATTATTCGGTGCTGTTCAACGCTGTGCTGGCTTATTGATGATGTGGAAGCGTCTTGCCCTGCTGCTGATCCTGCCGTTGATGGGGGTGGCCATTGCGTCAGAAGGCGAAAAGCCGGTGGCGCGCGATTATAGTCGGGTGCGAGCCGCTGCTGCGCCGAAATGGCAAACGCAGGAACTGGCCGATGCCAAATCCGCCGGCTGCATCAGCTGCCACACCAACGGCGATGAAGCGACGATGCATGCGCCCAAATCGGTCGTCCTGGGCTGCACCGATTGCCATGGCGGCGATTCCCACATCATCGCGCCGGCCGCGCTGGCTGCGACTGACCCCAATTACAAGAAGTTGCGCGATGAAGCCCATGTGCTGCCAACGTTTCCGGAAGCCTGGCATTTCCCGTCATCGGCTAATCCCAAGCGCGGCTATACATTGCTCAATCGGGAATCGCCGGAATTCGTGCGCTTTGTGAACCCGTCAGACTATCGCGCGGCGCGCGATGCCTGCGGCGCCTGCCACATGGAAATCATCGAACGCGCCGAACGCAGCTTGATGGCGACCGGCGCCATGCTGTTCGGCGGCGCGTCCTACAACAACGGCATTTTGCCCTATAAGAATTATGTGCTGGGCGAAGCCTATTTCCGGCCAGGCCAGGCCGCCGGCATGCTGGGCGCGTGGAATGGCGAGGCATCGGGCCATGGTGAAATTGGCCTGAAACACGACAACGGACATGGTGAAGGCCATGGTTCCGGCCATGAAGCCAAAGCTGGTGCCCATCATGACAACAGCCTGCCCGCCTTGATGTTCAGCCCCGGCGCCGGCGGCGTTGGTGTGCTGTCTGATGCCGAAAAGGCGCGGGGCTCCCTGCCCTTCCTCGCCCCGCTGCCGGCCTGGCAGGTGATCCCGCCCGGTGACATTTTCCGCGTGTTCGAACGCGGCGGCCGCAACATCAATCCCACCTTCCCGGAAATCGGCCTGCCCAATTCTCTGGGCGCCATCCAGCGCCTGGAAGAGCCGGGCCGGCCGGATATCCGCCAGTCCAACCGCGGGCCCGGAACGGGCCTGCGCATCGCCGTGCCAGTGATCAACATCCACAAGACCCGGCTGAACGATCCCTTCACCTGGTTTATGGGCACCAATGATCAGCCCGGCGATTATCGCACCTCGGGCTGTGGTTCCTGTCACATCGTCTATGCCAATGATCGTGAAGTGCGACACTCGTCCGTCTACGCCTCCGCCGGCCGGGACGGGCAGTCGCAGACCGCCGATCCGACCATCAGGAAGGATGAGCCCGGCCACCCGATCAAGCACAGTTTCACCCGGGCCATGCCGTCCAGCCTGTGCATGAATTGCCACATGCACCAGCCCAACATGTTCGTGAACACCTATTATGGCTACACGATGTGGGATTATGAAAGCGATGCGCCGCGCATGTGGCCGGGCAAGGAGAATCCCTATCCCAAGCCGCCGGGCATGAGCGACGCCGACTATGACCGGCTGTTCAAGCGCCAGCGTTACCCCACCGCCGCCGAAGTGCGCGAGACCAATGATCGCAACCCGGAAGGCGCCGCCGCCCATGGTTCGTGGAGCGATCTGGACTTCCTGCGCACCGTCAATGACCGCAACGACAAGATGAAGGACACCCAGTTCGCCGATTATCACGGCCATGGCTGGAACTTCCGCGCCGTCTACAAGCGCGACCGTGAGGGCAATCTGCTTGATGCCGGCGGCAACATGGCGACCTGGGGCACCGACACCGCCCACATCGTCGCCAATGATGATCCGGAGAAATTCCGCAAGGCCGGCCAACCGCAGTTCACCAAGCCCGCCGCCGTGCCCGGACCAGGCCAGCCCGGCAAGGCGGTCCATCTGATGGATATCCACACCGAAGTGGGCATGCAGTGCGCCGATTGCCATTTTGCCCAGGATGCCCATGGCAATGGCTTCATTCACGGCGAAGTGGCCAACAGTGTCGAAATCGGCTGCAAGGATTGCCATGGCACGGCCGATGCCTATCCCAGCTTGCGCACATCGAACCTCGCCGCACCGCCGCCGGGCACCGATCTGTCGGGCATCCGCAATCCCGATGGCCGGCTGCGCTTTGAATGGAGCCAGGATGCGGCCGGTCGCCGTGTGTTGTTGCAGCGTTCGGCCAGCGACCCGGCGCTGGTGTGGCGCGTGAAATTGGTGAAGGACAGCGTCAATCGCGAGCACCCCGATTTCAACGCCAAGGCAGCGCGTGCCAAGCTGGTTGGCACGCTGGCGGCCACCGGCGGCAAGATGAATTTCGGCCCCGGCGTGGGTGATCGTGCCCACAAGGACGATAATATGGCCTGCTTTGCGTGCCACACCAGCTGGACCACCAGCTGCGGTGGCTGCCACCTGCCGATCGAGGCCAACTGGAAGAGCAAAACGGCCAAATATGAAGAGCAGGAGACGCGCAACTATGCCACCTATAACCCGCAGGTGGCGCGCGACGAGATTTTCCAGCTCGGCCGCCACCAGACCACGAAAGGCGGCATCATCGCGCCGATCCGCTCCAGCTCGGCGCTGATCCTCACCTCCACCAACATCAACCGCGAGCGCATCTATGTGCAGCAGACGCCGATTGCCGCGTCTGGCTTCTCATCCCAAGCCTTTGCGCCGCACTTCCCGCACACGGTGCGCACCCAGGAGACCAAGACCTGCACCGATTGCCACGTGAGCGAAGATGATGACAACAATGCCGTCCTGGCCCAACTGACCCTGCAGGGCACCAACTTCATCAATTTCGTCGGCATGCACGCCTTTTTCGGCCTTGATCGCGCTGTGGAAGCGGTGCGGGTGACGGAGTTTGGCGAGCCGCAGGCGGTGTTTGGCTCTTACCTGCACAAATATGCCTATCCCGATTTCTGGAAGCTGCATGTCGAGAAGAACAAGCGCGAGCTGATCAACTGGAACCGGGGCCGCATCTTTGACAAGAAACTCTCCGGCGAAACCAACCCGACCGAGGAAATCAGGAACATCACACAGGGCACATCGGGCGAGGTGCGCTGCATCCAGAATCGCGGCGAATATCTTTATGTCGCCGAAGGCCGGGGCGGCTTTGTCGCCTATGATATCGCCAATCTGTCGAACAAGGGCGTTTCCGAACGCATCGTCAAATCGCCCTTCTCGGCCTTGGGCCACGACGCGCAGGTCAAAACCGCCAATGCCACCTGCATGGCGATCGCCACCACCCAATCGGTGTCAGTGCCGCGCAACGACAGGATTGTCGGCGAGCAGGAAAAGCGCGCCAAGGGCGAGCCGCTGGCCGATCCGCTGGCCGGCTATAATCAGGAGCAGAAGCTGCACGAAATCTACCGCTATGCGGTGGTGACCGATGCCGTCGAAGGCTTGGTGCTGGTCAATGTCGACACGCTCACCGACGGCGAGCCGCGCAACAATTTCCTCAAGCGCACGGTGCTGGAGGGCGGCAAGACGTCCTGGAACCCGGACGGCGTGCTTACCGGCGCCCGTCACATCACGCTGGCTGGTTACATGGCCTATGTCACCACGCCGCGCGGGCTGGTGGCGGTCAATCTGGACAATCCCAAGGCGCCGAAGCTGGCCGCCAGCCTGCCGCTGACCGACGCGCGGGCCAGCGCCGTGCAGTTCCGGTACCTGTGGGTGACGACCGCCAATGGCCTCGAGCTGTTCGACATCGCCAATCTGTCCCGGCCGATCCACCATCCGGAAGCCACGCTGCCCGTCGCCAATGCGCGCAAATTCTATCTGGCGCGCACCTATGCCTATGTCGCGGCCAAGGGCGAGGGGCTGGTGATCGTCGACATCAAGAAGCCGCTGGCCCCCAGGCTGTATCAGCGCTTCGATGCCGGCGGCACGTTGAACGACGCCGAGGATGTTGTGGTGGCCAGCACCAACGCCACGCTGTTCGCCTATGTCGCGGACGGGAAGAATGGCGTGAAGGTCTTGCAACTGACCAGCCCGGACAGCCAGCCGAATTTCTATGGCTTCTCGCCCAAACCGGTGCCCGAACTGATCGCCTTCACCCGCACCGCCCGCCCGGCTCTGTCGGTGGCCAAAGGGCTGGACCGCGACCGCGCCGTCGATGAAACCGGCGGCCAGATTGCCATATTGGGCCGCCTGGGATCTCGCCCGTTCAACCGCAAGGAGACCGAGCGTTTCTTTGTCGGGGAGAACGGCCAGCCCTATCGCGTAACTGACCGGGTGGACATGGCGGGCTGGTCGCCGCTGCGGAGATAATTCCCAAAATCAACTTGCGCCATGCTGGCCTTCGCCGGCATGACGCCTTTCTTTGGGCTTAAGGTGCCACCAGCGGGAAATCCGGTTTCGGCGGCTGGAACAGGCCCATGAAGCGTTGCAGCACGGCAAGATCGCCCTTCATCTGCAATTGGCCCGCCGCCATCAGTTGCGGCGCCTTCACCGCGCCACCGATCAGGCCAATGAGCGCACGCCGCGGTACCACCAGCGTGGCCTGTGCGGCATCGGCCACGCCTTCCTCGTGCAGCATCACACCATTGCCGATGGTGACAAGATGGCGTTCTTTCGCATCGGGGATCTCGAACGCGATGGTCATAGGAATGATGGCGCGGTCTGGCATCAGCCGCACGCTCATGCTGTCCAGCAGCATCGACACGGTGAGATTGGCGGCAATGCCCGCCGCGCTGGCGGGCTCGCTGGGCTTGATGCCCTGTTCCAGTTCCTGCGCCCCGGTGAGATAGAAATTGCGCCACGGTGCCGCTTCCGCACGCCAGGCCAACTGGCGATAGACAGCGGCCAGCGCCGGCTTGGCACCCGGCGTGTCCGGCACGGCGCGCACCAGCGTGGAAAGCAAGGTCGCGGCCCAGCGATCATCGCCCTTGGCCGCTGCCGCCTTGCCAGCCGCCAGCACACGCTTTGCTCCGCCCATCTGCGCCACCATGCGCGTCGCCAGTTCGGCGCGCGGCAACGGATCCAGGCTGGCCGGATCGCCATCGAAGGCCCCCAGATAGCGTTGATAGACGGCGCGGGCGTTGAATTTCAGGCTGCCATAATTGGGCCGGTTGAACCACGCCCTGGCCAGCGGTTCGGGCAGCTTGATGGCTTCGCCAATCTCCACGGCATTCTTGCCTTCGTTCATCAACCGCACGCTTTCGTTGTGCACAAAGGCATAGGCCTGGGCGTGGCGCAGCAGATAATCGTTGATCACCCCTTTGCCCCAGCGCGGCCAGAAATGGCTGGTGAACAGCACATCTGCCTCTCCGCCCCACCGCCGCTTTGCGGCCAGCAGATAATCCGCCCAGCCCTTGGCATCGCGCACCTCGGCGCCGCGCGGGGTGAGCAGATTGTGCATGCTGGCGTTGGCATTTTCCGCCAGGCACAGCGCCTTCCACGCCGGCAGATAGAGATTCATTTCCGCCGGTGCCTCAGTGTTGGGCGTCAGCTGGAACTGGATTTCCACCCCATCCACCACGCGATTGCTGCTGCCGGGCGTGATGCTGTCGGTCGGCGGGATCAGGCCATAGGTGCCCGGCGTGTTCAGCGACGACAGGCCGGAGGAGACATGGCCGGCGGGATTGTGCGGCAGGTTGGTGCCAAACATATAGACGGCGCGGCGCAGCATGGCCGGGCCGGCGATGACATTTTCCGACACCGCATGAGCCATGAAGCCTTCCGGCGCGATGATCTGCACCTTGCCGGCGGCCAAGTCGGCCGGGTTCACCACACCCAGCACGCCGCCGAAATGATCAATATGGCTGTGGGTATAGATGACCGCGACCACTGGTCGCTGGCCCAATTTGTCCGTCACCAGCTGCATGGCAGCCTTGGCCGCTTCCGCGCCGGTGAGCGGATCGATGATGATCCAGCCGGTGGTGCCGCGAATGATCGTCATGTTGGCCAGATCAAGCCCGCGCACCTGCCAGATGCCATCGGCCACCTGGAACAGGCCATGTTTTGCCACCAGGGTCGCATTGCGCCACAGGCTGGGGTTCACAGTGGCCGGGGCTGGTCCGGTGAACTGCGCCTCATCAGCCAGATCGCGCAGCACCTCGCCCTTGGCGTTGCGGATTTTGCCATCCGGTATGCTGCCCATGAAGCCGCGGCTGGCGAAATCATGATCCTGTTCGTCGGCCCAGTTCAGCGTCGCGGCCAGCGCTGCATTGTCGGCCTGCGCCGCCGGGCTGGCGGTGGGCGGGGCCTGCGCGGCGGCGGAGGCGAGAAGCAGGGCGATGAGGTGTGATGTCATGTCCCAAGGCTAGGCCCGGGGTCGGCACTCCTCAACTGTGAATTCGCACAATCAGGCTCTGGCTGGCCGTGGCCAGCAGCGTGCCATCCTGCGCAAACAGGTGGACGCGGCCGTGGGCGAAACCGGCATGGACCGCATGGATGCGGATATCGGCCAGCACCCATTCTGTTGGCACGAAGTTCATGTAGCGGATGGTGTTGTCCAGGCTGTTGCCGCCGGCATTGGCGCCCAGCGCATTGCCGACACCGCTGGGCAGGAAATCGGCCATCACCGCCAGCACCAGCCGATCAACCGACAGATCGGGATTGCTGGGCCGCACCCACAGTCGGCCAATGCCATCGGCGGCCGGCGGCGCCTTGCCGCGATCGCGGCCGAAGCTGCCGCTGGCAACCCGGCGATCCCACTGGCTGTTCATGTCGTCGGGATCGCGCTGCCAGCGGATGGTCATGTCTGGGCAGGCGTCCGGCGGCGGCACATCGGGCATTGCGGCCCATTGATGGTGCGGGCTGCCCTCGCGGCTGCCCAAAGCGGCGTTGACGGTGATGATCTCCTGATCGCCGGCCCGGGTGATCACCCGGGCCTGGCTGTTGTATTTGCCCGAAACCGGCACGATCACTTCCAGATCAAGCACCGTGCCGGGCCGCGCATAGCTGAGATATTGCGCGGCGGCCCACACGGTCGGGCGGCCGGTGTGGGCTTCCACGGCGGCCAACGCGCTGGCCAGACCCACCCCGCCAAACATGAACAGGCGGTCGGGCGGGCCGACGCACAGATTCTTCGTCAAGGTCATCCGGTAGTGACCGGAACGGTCTGTCGGTTCGACGGGAATGAAGGGGTGCACGCTGATCAGCTTTCGATGAAGGCGCGGATGCGATCGGTGAAAGCGGGATCGGCAAAGCGGGAAATGGGGGCGGGCGTGCCGCCCGCATCGGCCAGCAGGGCCGTGGCGCGGGCGTGCAGATCAACGGCATCGGCTGCGACATGCAGGCCGGGACGGGTGCCAACATGCTTGGCGGTGGCCAGTTGGTGATCGGTGTTATGCTCGCCCATGGCCGCCAGCCGCGGCAGCATCAGGATCGGCTTGCCGGCTTCTATGGCCGAAATGATCGAACCCATGCCGCAATGCGCGACAAACAGCGCACAGCCCTGCACCCGGGCCTGATAGTCGCTGAGCGGCAATTTCCGCACCCAGCGGGCGTGACGGGGTTCATACTCGCCCTTGCCGATCTGGATTTCCACCGCCACGTCCGGGTGAACGGCCGCCCATTCGTCCATGGCGCGCGTCAGCCGGTCAAACGGCATCATCGATCCCACCGAAACGAACAGCCCGCTCACAACACGCCGCCCCAATGTTCAACCTTGCTGCTGGCCAGGTGCGGCCATTGGGTGACGACCTGATCGCACACCCGCCCGGCCTGCGCGCCCGATCCGGACAACACTTCACTGTTGGCGATACTGTCTACCCACAGGCTCTTGATACCAAACGGCCGGCCCAGCGCCGCAGCGATCAGTCCGGGCAGCGCGCCAGTGGTGATGATCACCTGCGGGCGCACAGCGATCAGGATGCGGGCGATATCCAGCGCGGCGGCCGGAATGCGCCACCAATCGGCGCGGGAGACATCGCGGAAGGTGAAGAACGGCACATCGCCGGCCAGCGCGGCGGTGCTGGGGTCAACGGTGGCCACACTCACCTGATGACCGGCCCAGGCCGGCTGCAATCGCATCAGTTGGATGAAGTGGCCGCCGCCCGAAGCGATGGCCAGCACGCGCTTGCCCATGGTGTTTCCCCGTTGCTGGCCACGGCCTTAGGCGGTGAAGCCCGGAAAATAAAGCGGTCAAGCATCCACCATGGCCATTGCCTCCATGGCAAGGCTGTAACTGCGCTTCCGATCGTCGTGGCCGTGCAGGATGTTGACCAGCATCAGTTCATCGGGGCCATATTCGGCGATCACCTGATCCAGCCCGGCGCGCACCGTGGCGGGGCTGCCGGCGACCACGCGGCGATTGGCAAAGGCCTTTGCGACATCCGGCCGATCGGCCAGCCAGGCCTGCGCAACCGGTGGGGAGGGCACGGCGATGGATTTGCCCATCAACAGATGCGCGAACATCATCCGGGCCGGCGCGGCAAGGCGCAAGGCTTCCTCATCGCTTTCGGCACATACGGTCCATACCGCCACCATCAGATGGGGCTTGTCGCCGGGGTGGCGGGGCCGGAACTGTGCGCGGTATTCAGCCGCCAGTTCGCCCAGCCGCGGCGCGATGAAATCAGCGAGGCAATAGGGCAGGCCCAGATCGGCGGCGAAGGCCACGCTGTCGGGCGAGGAGCCGAGCACCCAGGGCTCCGGCGCGTGCGGCAGGCCGGGCAGGGTGGCGGCATAGGGGCGGAAGGGGTGATCCGCCGGCAGCGAATCCTCAAGATAGCCGATCAACTCCGCCAACTGCTGCGGGAACTGGTTCGGTGCATAGTGCCGGCGATCCTGCTGCAGGGCGACCGCGGTGCGCTGGTCACTGCCCGGCGCCCGGCCCAGGCCCAGATCGATACGGCCGGGATGCAGCCCGGCCAGCAGGCTGAACTGTTCGGCGACTTTCAGGGGCGAATAATGCGGCAGCATCACCCCGCCCGATCCCACACGGATACGGGATGTCGCGCCGGCCACTGCGCCGATCAATATCTCCGGCGCCGATCCGGCCAGCGCGGCGCTGGCGTGATGTTCGGCCAGCCAGAACCGCTGATAGCCCAGGCGTTCCGCATGGCGGGCCAGATCGATCGAATTGGCCAGCGCCTGCGCCGGGGTCACGCCCTCCGGAATCGGCGTCTGATCGAGAACGGAAAGCGGGATCATCGCCACAAACCCTTTTTCACCACCCGGTGCCGCAACCCGGCCAATATGGCGCGGCGCTCATCATCATCGGCGTGCGGCCAACGGCCGATCTCGTCCAGCGAGCGTTTGCAGCCTTCGCACCAGCCCGTCCGCCTGTCGATGCGGCAGACGTTGGTGCACGGGCTGGCGACGGTTCGCGCTTCGCTCATGCCTTCAGCTTTCGGCCGGCCTTCAACAGGTGATAGAGCAGCAGGCCGGTGGGGCCGGCCAGGAAGGTGAGCGCCAGGCAGGGCAGCAGCAGCCAGTGCGGCAGGCTGTTGTCCTCGGCTTCCCAACTGCCCACCCACAGATCGAACACCAGATAATGCACCCAGCCGGCCAACAGCGCCTGCGGGCTGGCGAGCAGCAGGCGCACGCCCTCCAGCGTGTTGAAACTCGCCCCGGCCGGCGGGCCGTCGCCGGCCAGGCCAGTGACCAGCAGGGTGACATACAGGCCCGACAGCAGCACCGCGATCACCCGCGCCGCCAGCACGGCCTTCGCCCGGTCCAGCGGCGCACAGGCCAGCGCCAGCCAGCCGGGCAACACGGCGGCACTGGCGAGACTGAACAGGCTTTCGGGCGTCATCGCTGCGCACCATGGTGGCGGTGGCGGTGATGGTCAAGCGCGCCACGTTGTGGCAGCATCCGGGAAAACAGGGGAGTGACGAAGATGAAGCGCATGGTGTTGCTGGCCGGCTTGGCCGGCCTGTTGATCGCCGCCGGGCCGGTGGATGTTGTGTCACCGCCGGGCCGCCCGGACGCGATGGTCGCGCTCGATGCCGGCCGCAAGCCGGCAGAGGTGCTGGCGCAAAGCCTGATCCGCCCCGGTGCCCGTGTCATGGATGTGATGGCCGGCCAGGGCTATTACAGCGAATTGCTCGCCCGCCATGTCGGCCCCAAGGGCAAGGTCTTCGCCATCGAACCCGTCAG
>CAZHTW010000088.1:0-11519 GCA_964535865.1 uncultured Sandarakinorhabdus sp.
CCTTCTGGTTGATGAAGGTGTCGATGGCGACAGCGGTCTTGCCGGTCTGACGGTCACCGATGATCAGTTCGCGCTGGCCCCGGCCAACCGGCACCAGCGCATCCAGCGCCTTCAGGCCGGTCTGCATCGGTTCGTGGACGGACTTGCGCGGGATGATGCCCGGCGCCTTCACTTCGACGCGCATGCGGGTGACGTCCACCAGCGGGCCCTTGCCGTCGATCGGATTGCCGAGGCCATCGACCACGCGGCCGAGCAGGCCCTTGCCCACCGGCACGTCGACGATGGTGCCGGTGCGCTTGACGGTGTCGCCTTCCTTGATGGCGCTGTCGCTGCCAAAGATCACGATGCCGACGTTGTCGCTTTCCAGGTTCAGGGCCATGCCCTTGATGCCGCCCGGAAATTCCACCATTTCACCGGCCTGCACATTGTCCAGGCCATGCACGCGGGCGATACCGTCACCAACGCTCAGCACCTGGCCGACTTCCGAAACCTGCGCTTCGGTGCCGAAATTGGCGATCTGGTCCTTGATGATCCGCGAGATTTCAGCGGCATTGATGTCCATCTGGGTGGTCCTCTTTTAAGCTTTGAGTGCCTGGCCGAGATTCTCGAGCCGGGTCTTCAATGACGAATCAATCAGGCGGCTGCCAACGCGCACCATCAGGCCGCCCAGGATGGACGGATCGACAGTCACATTCAGCGCCACATCGCGGCCGATGCCGGCCTTCAGCTTGGTGGCCAACGCCTTCTGCTGCGCCGCGCTCAACTTGTGCGCGGCGGTCACATCGGCGGTCACTTCACCTTTGCGGGCGGCGTTCAAGGCGGCGAAATCGCGGATCACCGCCGGCAACAGCGCCAGGCGGCGATTGGCAGCAAGCACGCCCAGGAAATTCTTGGTCAGCCCATCAATGCCCAGGCCATCCGCCACGCCGGCCACCGCAGCGCCAGCGGCACCGCGCCCGACCAGCGGGCTGGACATCAGGGTTTTCAGATCAGCCGATTCGGCCATGGCTTCGGTGAGGGTCGCCAGGCTGGCTTCAACGGCCGCAATCGCCTTGCTGCCCAGCGCCAGTTCGAACAGGGCACGGGCATAGCGACCGGAAAGTCCTGTTGCCACGCTGGATGATATCTGTGCGTCCAAGGCTTGGGCCCCGTTTTGGTGCGGATATGACAATAGGGCGCGGGGGAGCAGGTCCACCGTGTGCCCAAGGCTCATTTGACGGCGCGGCTAGCATGAGGCCCGCGATGTTGCAAGGCAGCATTACCGGTTATCGGCCTTCATGATGAGCGGCAGCGCGGCAAAGCCCAATTGCCCGGCCAGGCCCAGCAGGCCAGCCGGCGTGACCAACGATGCCACCCAGGCCCCCGGCGCCTGCCCAAACGCTTGTGCCAACCCCAGTTCGGCCAGCATCAGCCACAGGAAGGACGAACCGCCCATCACCGCCCGACCGGTCAGACCGAGCCGCTGGCGTGCGAGCAGGCGCCGCCCCCACCACCAGCTGACAGCCAGGATGATCGGCACCTCGATTCCCACCGCCACCATCCGCCCCACCGCCGGTTCCAGCCAGACCGTGCGGACCGTGCCCAGGGCAAAGGCAATGGCAAACACAGCAGCGAAATAGCGCAAGCCAAGGGTGAGGGCGGTCATGGCGGGCAGTGTGGCACGGTTTGGCGGTTCAAGTCAGGATTGCCGAACAAAAAGGCTTCGTCGCCCCGGACTTGATCCGGGGCCCCGCTTTCTGCTGGTGGATACGAATTCCGGAGACACGACACCCAATTGCTCAGGTTTGGTCAGGGCGCGCATTTGGGCAAGGGCGGCCAGAAAATTGACGGGTCCAGGGTCCGCGACCCTGGCCGCCGGAGGCGCTGCTTTCGGTGGTCCCGGCCTGTCCTGCAATCGCGCCAAACCCGCCCGGGCGGCAGCAGCGGTTTCTCGATCATCTGGCGGATGTCGGCCGTGTGGCCGCTGCGGCGCGTGCGGCATGAAGAACCGGTGCTGTCCCGGTGGGTTTTTGCCATACTGCGCGCAGGGTACCGGAACGCCGGGTTTGCCGGGGGGCAAGGCTGGGCATTTGTCAATCGAACTGGGGGCTTCACATGACAACGCACACCAGCTTTCGGGAGCCCGCGATCCGCATCACCGCGATGCCGGCCGATGCCAATCCGGCCGGCGACATCTTTGGCGGGTGGCTGATGGCGCACATGGACATGGCGGCAGGCATTGCTGCCGCCCGCCGGAGCAAGGGCCGGTGCGCGACGGTGGCCGTGGAGGCGATGACATTCCTGCAGCCCGTGCGCATCGGTGATGAAGTCACGGTCTATGCCGATCTGGTCAAGACCGGGCGAACATCCATCACCATCGAAGTGGAAGCCTGGCGCCGCCCCCGAACCGCCGAAGAGCGGACACAGGTGACCCACGCAAGGTTCATCTTCGTGGCCATCGACGCCGACGGCCAGCCAAGGGCCGTACCGCCGGCGCCAGACGAACCGGTGTCAAACCACAACCCATGAACGGGGCCCGTGGCCGGCACGGCCACGGGCCGCCGGGCCTCTGTCCTACAGCCCCGCCAATGGGTTATGCTCGCGGCCATGAGCGACACTCTCTCCGCGTTTCGCCCGCAGCATGATCGCTGGCTGCCGCAACACCAGCAGCGGTTTCTGGCGCATCTGGCCAGCCACGGCGGCGTGGCGGCGGCGGCCGGCCGATGTGCGTTTGCTGTTTTCCACCTGAAGCGCGCGGAACAGCAAGAAATGCAAGTTTTACAACGCCGGATTCCGCCGGATTCGTCAATTGTGTCAAATTTCCGGGCTGAATTGCCGGCCCTGGCGGCGGGGTGACTGGCTGCTGGACCGCCGATCCCCTTGCTCTCGCCCGGCGCTTGTGGCCAAGGGAAGCACAACAACCGCAAGACAGCGAACCATCTGATCATGCCCTGGCTGTTCAACCTCATCCTTGCCATCCACATCGGTGCCGGTGTGGTGGCGCTCACCAGCTTCTGGGGGGCGGTGCTCACGACGAAGGGCGGGGCGGCGCACCGCTGGTGGGGGTTCGTGTTTTCCGCGTCGATCTACACGGCGGCGACCCAGGCGCTGGGCATGGGCGGGCTCTCGCTGATCTGGCCGCTGGCCATGCACCCGCAGTTGAGCGACGAAGTTCTGTATCGCGGCATGTTCGGCACCATGATGATCTATCTGGGGCTGCTGGCGATTTCGATGACGCGCTATGGTCTGGTGATGGTGACCAACCGGCGCAATCATCCCGGCAACCGGCACTGGTCGATGCTGGCGTTGCAGGGCGGCACCATGGCGGCGGCGGGCGTGTGCCTGGCGCATGGGCTGTATCTGCTGAACCGCAACGGCCCGGTGATGGAACCGGTGCTGATGGTGATGGTGTCGCTGTTGGGGTTTGGCACCAGCATCACCTATTTCCGCTATATCTTCGGCACCCCGGCGTCCCCCCGCGCCTATATCCCCGAACATTTCAAGGCGATGGTGGCGACCGGCATCGCGGCCTACACCGCCTTCCTGTCCGTCGGCCTGATCGAACTGGTGCCGGCCCATGCCTTCAACCCGGCGGTGTGGGCCATTCCCAGCGTGATCGGCATCATGATCATCATCCATTATCTGCGGCAGTATCGCCCCCGGCCAAAGGCGCAGTTGGCACAGTGAGCGCGGCGTCCAGTGCGGCGAACACATCGTCGATCTGGCGCAAGTGCGGGCGTTCGGCGGCGATGATGGCGGCAAAGGCCTGGGCGCGGATGCCGGCCAGATCGGACGGCGTGGGCCGCGATGGTTCGGGCAGGCTGGAGATGACCAGATCGATCAACCGCTCCGCCCCGTGCAGGCGGCCCCACAGATAGTCATGCTCACGATAGGCGCGGCTGAAAAAGGCGCCGAAGGCATTGAACAGCGCGCCCTTCAACCGCCGTCCGCCGGCCGCGCCCAGGGCCATGCAATCATCGGGGCTGATCCGGTCAACCTTGATCTCGTCCAGCTCATCCAGGCCGCCATCGGCGATCAGCGGCAGGATGGCGATATCAAAGAAGGGAAAACCCAGATAGGCCGACAGCAGATCGCGGCGCAGCCGGCGGGTGAGTTTTTCGGCCAGCAAGGCCACCAGCGCCGCATCGCTCTGGCTGTCGAGCGCCTTCAGCCCCAGCCCGGCCTCCATCGCTGCCACGGCCGCGGCCAGATCGGTGCCGGCGCAGGCGGCCTGCACGGCGGGATCGGCGGCAGCGCGCGACCTTGCCGTGAGGTGCGGGGCGAGGATGCCGTGCAGGCCGGACTTGATGCGGCCCAGGGCGGCGTTGGTCGGCTCATCGGCGCCGGCCATGGCGGCATTCACCCGGCGGATCATGAAGCGCAGCCGGCGGATGCGGAAATCCAGATCATGGCAGCGCAGGAACAGCACGAAATCGCTGCCCGCCCCGCCTTTGGCCAGCGCCTGTTCGGGCGTGTTGGTTTGGGCGGCATTCAGTTGCTGCCACAGGGCGGTGCGCAGCGTCTCGGGGTCATGCCCGCCGATGCGGGCGATCTCGGCCGCCAGCCGTTCGGTCACCAGCGCGAACTTCAACCGGCCATAGGCGCCAAAGGCAAAGCCGGCCTGGGCGGCCGCCGCGCTGTTCATGCGGCTGCGCCAATCGGCGAGGCGTTCGATGGTGGGGGACAGCAGCAACAACCGGTAGCCGATGGCGGCATCGATGGCGGCATCGACCTGCGGGATCATGCCAACCACGATATGGCGCAAGCGCCGCGCCCGGCCCGACAGCAGCTCGATCGCGGCCAGGCTGTCCCTGATCGGCTGCTGGCGCGGAATATCGGCCAGGCTGCGCAGGATGGTGGCAAAGAAGCCCGGCTCGCTGCCGGGCACCGGATTGGCATCATGCATGCCGGGTTTGGGATCGAGATAGACCAGCCGCCGATCCACCTCGCGATGCGCCGGGCGCCGGCCCAGTGCCGCCAGTGCCGGGCCAAACGGCCGGTTGTCCAGCACCGCGCCGTCGATAAGATCCACCATGGCCGGATCAGAACGGCCGGGCAGGATGCGGTTGAGAAAATCATCGCGTCCCGGCCAGGCTTGCCCACGGCCGGCGAACACAGCGTCCACTTCGCTGGCGCGGGCCGGCGGGAAGGCGCCGGGGAAGCTGGCGGTGGCACGGGCCGCCAGCACCAGCGCCGGATCATCACCCAAATGGCGCGCCTCGCCATCACCAGGGCAACCAAAGCCGATCACCAGCCGATGCTCAGGCTCGACCACCACCGGCGGGCTGTTCAGCCGCAGTGCAGTGGGGGTGCCATGATAATCCGTGACCGTGACGAACAGATCGAACGGGTGCTGGCGCGGCAACAGCGGCGGCGTGCGCTCGCCACCGGCCATGGCGGCAAAGGCATCGGCAAGCAGGCGGGAAAAGGCCACGCCGGAAAAGGGCGGCTTGAACCAGCGGCTGCGCATGAAGCGCGACAGCTTGCGCTTCACCTCGCTGTGGGCGGCCACCTCATCCTTGTCTTCATCGGCCAGGCCGCGTCGGCGCACCCACCACACCAGCGGGATTGCCCACAGTTTCGACAGCGGTCGCGATGCCGCCGCCGGATCAAGCAGCACATCGGAATCGGCGCCGTCCAGCCACAGGCTGCGGATGGCATCCAGATCATGGCCCTCCACCAGCGCCCGCGCCAGCAGCACGCCGTTGATGCCGCCGGCCGATGCGCCGGCCACAATGTCGCACAGCACCCGCAGGTCCAGGCCGGGAATGGCATCGAGCAGGGCCTGATAGACAATTTCGGTGTCGCGCGCCGGCGGCAGGCTGCCGCTGCCATCATGTCGCCGCATGGAGGCGCGGGCCAGCTTCCACACCTCCTTGGTGAGGCCGTGCATATAGACCGCCAGGCTCACCCCGCCATAACAGACCAGCGCGAGGCGCAACTCCTTCGTCTGCACGCCCACTCCTTTTCGCCGGTCAGTGTAACGGCGCGGCCCGCCATCACAATAGCTGTGGATTTCGGCTGGCAAGGCTGAAGGGTTACGATCATATGAACTTGGTTATTCTGACGGGCAAAGGGAAGGCGAACGTGATGGCCGAAATTGATGTGCCGGCAAATGCCCCGCCCGGCGGCCATTATTCCCATGCCACCACCGGCGCCGGCCTGGTGTTCATTTCGGGCCAGTTGCCAATCGATCCAATGGGCGTGCGGCTGGTGGGCGCGCCCTTTGCCGATCAGGCGCGGTGCGCCATCGCCAATCTGCTTGCCGCACTGGCGGCCGCCGGATCGGCGCCGGACCGGCTGCTGAAGGTGAATGTCTATATTGTCGACATTGCGCACTGGCCGGAATTTGATGCGGCTTATGCGGCGCAGCTGGGCCATCACCGTCCGGCCCGCGCGGTGATTCCCGTGCCGGAGCTGCATCATGGCCTGCTGGTCGAAATCGATGGGATTGCTGCGTTGTGATCAGCCTGGCCGATGTGCAGACCCCGGCGCTGGTGCTGGACCGCGTCAAGATGCGCCGCAACATCGCCCGCATGGCCGAAGCGGTTGGCCGCCGCGGCGTGGTGCTGCGCCCGCACGTGAAGACCCACAAATCGGTGGCGGTCTGGCACGAGGTGCGCGCCGGCGGCAACACCCGGGGCATCACGGTTTCCACCCTGGCGGAAGCCGAATATTTCTTTGCCCATGGCGCCGACGACATTCTTTATGCCGTGGGCATCGTACCGGCCAAGATTGCCCGCGCCGCTCGGCTGATGCAGGCCGGGGCCCGGCTCACCTTGGTGGTGGATGATGCCGCCCAGGCCCAGGCCATCGCTGCGGCCGCCCGGCAGCAACAAGTGGTGTTGCCGCTGATGATCGAGATTGATGTGGATGGCCACCGCGCCGGCATACGGCCCGAGGCAGCGGAACTGATCCCGCTGGCGGCGTTCATTGCCGCCGAACCGGCCTTGCAGTTGGTGGGCGTGATGACTCATGCCGGCGGCTCCTATGGCAGCAGCGGCGCCGATGCCCGCGCCGCGGCCGCGCAGAATGAGGCCAGCCGGGCCGTGCACGCCGCCAACCGCATCCGCGCCGCAGGCATATCCTGCGACGCCGTGTCGATCGGCTCCACCCCCACCGCGCTGGCGGCGGCCGATCTGGCCGGCGTGACCGAGGTGCGCGCCGGGGTTTATACCTTCTTTGATCTGGTGATGGCCGGGCTGGGCGTGGCCGATACCAGCGACATCGCGCTGAGCGTGCTGGCCACGGTGATCGGTCATCAGGCGCAAAAGGGCCTGTTGATCACCGATGCCGGCTGGATGGCCCTGTCCCGTGATCGCGGCACGGCCGGGCAGGCGGTTGATCAGGGCTATGGCCTGGTGTGCGATGCGGCCGGCCAGCCGCTGGATGATGTGATCGTGCGGGAATGCAATCAGGAACATGGCGTGATTGGAAGTCGTGCGCCCGATGCACCATTGGCGCTGGACCGGTTCCCCATAGGCACCCAGCTGCGCATCCTGCCCAACCATGCCTGCGCCACGGCGGCGCAACACGGCGCCTATGTGGTGGTGGACGGGGACGAGATGATCGCCACCTGGCCGCGAATCGGCGGTTGGTGACGCGAGAACAGGGCCGCACTGCGACATTCTGCCCTTGCCCTGTGGCGGCGGCGCAGCAAGGATGCGGCCATGATCGAAACCTATCGCCAGCGCCTGGGTGAACTCCACGCCCGCACCGCCGAAACTCCGTTGTTCAACCCGGTATTCCAGCTTGGGTTGGAAATTTCCCGCGGGCTGGAAGCTGGCGAGGTGACGTTGGCCGGGCTGGCCGGCGTGATCGCCGAACTGGGCCGCGAGGGGCTGCAGGCCCGGGCTGACCGGCTGTCTGGCCTGCTGGCGCCGCTGGACCCGACGGCCAATCTGGCGGCCTTCCGTGCCGAGGTGGAGACATCGGCAGCGGATGGTCATTTCGCCGCCTTCCGCGCCCGTTGGGAAGCACCGGCGCTGCACATCGTGTTCACTGCCCACCCGACATTCCTGCTCACCCCTCAGGAATATGATGCCGTGGCAGATGCGGCGGTGACGTGCGTGCCGGTGGCGCTGGCCCCGGCGCTGGAGCGACCATCGCCCAGCCTTGAGGATGAACATGCCGCCGTGCTCGCCGTGATTGGCCGGGCCATGGCCGCGCGGGACCAGCTGCACCAGATCGTGCTGGATGTCGCTGCGGCAGCCTTCCCCGGCCAATGGCAGCAATTGTCGCCCTGCCTGTTCCGGCTGGCGAGCTGGGTGGGGTATGACATGGATGGCCGCACCGATATCGGTTGGGCCACCAGCTTGCGCTTCCGCGCCGAAGAAAAGGCGGTGCGGCTGGGCCAATATGCCGATGCGGCGCAAGCGTTGGGCGAGACGGCCTTGGCGGCGCGGCTGGCGCGGGCGGCAACGCAGGCGGCCGGGGTGGCGGCCCTGCTGGCCGGCGACACGGATGACCCGGCGGCGCTTTCGGCCATCGCCAATCGGGTGACGGCGGGCCATGACGATACGCTCACCAGCCTGGCCGGCATCATCGCTGAGCTGCGCGGCCGTGGCCATCTGGTGCTGGCGGCGGCGATGGCGGCCGATGGGCTGGGCATGGGCCATATCCATTTCCGGGTGAACGCGGCGCAGTTGCACAACGCCATCCGCCGCCGCATCGATGGCGATGGCACGCTTGATCTGGGCAGCAGCCAGGCGCTGACCCGGCTGCGTGGCCTGCTTGAGACGGTCAAACCGTTGCGCAGCAATTTTGCTGCGCTGGCGGTGGAGAGCACCACGGCGGTGCGCCAATATCTCGCCATGGCGGCGATGTTGAAGCATATTGATGCCGATGCCCCCATCCGCCTGCTGATTGCTGAGTGCGAACAGCCGCTCACCGTGCTGGCCGCGCTCTATTTCGCCCGGCTGTTTGGTGTGGATCACAAGGTGGATGTGTCGCCGCTGTTCGAAACCGAATCGGCGCTGGAACATGGCGGGCGCTTTCTGGATGCGCTGCTGGCCGAGCCGGCATACCGCGCCCATGTCCGGGCGCGCGGCAGGGTGGCGATCCAGACCGGCTTTTCCGATGCTGGGCGCTTTGTGGGTCAGATCCCGGCGGCGTTGGCGATCGAGCGGCTGCAAGGCCGGCTTGCCCGCGCCATGCAGGCCAATGGCCTTGCCGATGTGGCGGCGCTCATCTTCAACACCCACGGTGAATCCATGGGGCGCGGCGCCCATCCGGTCAGCTTTGCTGATCGGCTGGCCTGGCCGCTCAGCCGCTGGGCGCGTGCACAATTTGCCGCCGCCGGCATCCGCGTCGAGGCCGAAGCCAGTTTCCAGGGTGGCGACGGCTTCCTGTTCTTTGGCCATGACGCGCTTGCGCTGGCCACGCTGTCGCGCACTGCACTGTTGGTGCCGCAGCTGGCCAGCGGCGGCAGCGACGATGAATTCTATCAACGCACCGATCTCAGCCTGGATTATTATCGCATGATCCGCCGGTTTCAGCGGATGATGTTCGAAGCCCGGCCCTATGCCCGCGCCATCACCGCCTTTGGCCTGGGCCTGATTCCCACCACCGGGTCACGCCGGCTGAAGCGGCAATCCGATCTGGGCCGCGATCGTGATGCCAGCCTGCGCAGCATCCGCGCCATCCTGCACAACGCCATCCTGCAACAGCTGGGTTATCCGGTGAACATTTTGGCCGGGGTGGGCACGGCGGCCAGCGGCGCACAGGAAGGGCTGGCCATCCTGCTGAGCGGATCGGCGCGCGGGCGGCAGATCCTGGGCCTGGTTGGCACCGCCAACGCCATTGCCAGCATCAAGACGCTGGCCGCCTATGGCGAGCTGTTCAACAGCGCCTATTGGGCAACCCGGCCCTATCGCGGCACCGAAATGGCGCTGGCGCGGCCCTGCCTGGCGCTGGCTGAACGGTTGGTGGAGGATGACCGGTCGGGCCAGTTCCGCCGCCTCGCGTCCATGCTGCGGGTGGACAATATCAAGCTGAGGCAACTGCTGGCGCATGTGCCGGACGAAGCCATTACGGCGCCGGCGGCCGAGGCGACACGCCGCACTCTGGGCGTGCTCCATGCGGTGCGGCTGGGCCTGATGCAGCATATGTTCCTGCGGGCGGTGGACATTCCAGCCTTTTCGGCGCGCAATGATATCAGCCGTGACGATGTGATTGAAATGATCCTGAGCCTGCGGGTGGACGAGGCACTGGCCCAGCTGCACCGTGCTTTCCCGGTTTCAGCGCCTGATGCCAGCGACTATGCCATGGCAGAACCCAGCGACTGGCCCGATGGCGACCCGGCTGCCTATGCCGGTATTCAACGCCGTTTTATCGCCCCGATTGCCGATGCCGCCCGGCTGATCCCGCTCACCAGCATCGCCATCGCCAATCATTTCGGCGCGCACGGTTAGGCGTCGCCAACATCCGCCAGGATCTGCCGGCGGGCACGGGCAATGCGCAGTTCCACAGCCTTGCGGGTGAGGCCAAGCAATGCCGCGGCTTCGGCGTGGCTCAGGCCGTCGATGCTGGTGAGCAGCAGTGGCGCCGAAAGCCCGGTGGGCAGGCGGGCGATGGCAGCGGCAACTTGCGCCAGGCGCTGCCGGTCGGCGGTGCTGACATCGGGCAGGGGGGCGGTGTCCACCGGGTCGGGTGCTTCGATCAACGGCAACAAGCCGGCCAGAACCGCGCGCACCCGCTGCCGCCGCCGCCAATCGCGCACCCGGTTGATGGCGGCGCGGGTGGCCCAGGCGCCAAAGCTGTGCGCCGCATCAAACTGGCCACGGGCGCGCCACAGATTGGCAAACACATCCTGAACCAGATCCAGCGCCACATCATCATTGCCGATCATCCGGCGGACAATCTGGAACAGGCGATCCTTGTGCAGCCCCACCAGCACGGTGAAGGCCGCCCGCTGTTCGGCCATGCTGTCACTGCTGGCCGCCGCACGGGCCAGCGCCTGCTGATCGGGCGGGATCATTGGGCCTGCTGGACGGTCAGGCTTTCGGCGATGATCCGGTCAAACCGCTGCTGCTGATCGGGGGTCAGCACAGCGCGCATGGCGAACATGTGATCGATGCTGGCCTTCTGCAGATCGCCCATGGCGCGGTGCACATCGTCGATGGCGGCGTCAACACCAGGACCATGGCGCCCTTCTCGCAGCATGGCGGCGGCCAGCTTGGCATTGGCGGCGCGCATGGCGGCTTCGTGGGTGATGCGCTGGCGGGCAAAACCGGTCTCCAGTCGGTGCAGCCCCTGTTCCTGCCCAGCCGAAAGCTGGAACGCATCATGCAGGCGATCGTGCAGCGACACCGCGGCTGGCGGTGCGGCCAGCCGCTGGCCTGCCACCGCCCCGCCCAAACCGGCCAGCAGCGACAGCAGCACGGGAGCGACCCAGCTGCGCGCCATCACGGACGGCTGGCCAGCAGGGTGGAGGGCAACAGGGCCGAACTGCCGGTGATCAGCGCGATTGGCAGCGGTTGCGGCTGCGGTGCGGCAAGGTGGGTCCGCAGCCCGAGCGCCAGCCCCATGGCCAATGCGGT
>CAZHTW010000089.1:0-11235 GCA_964535865.1 uncultured Sandarakinorhabdus sp.
CACTGGCGGCGCTGGTCGATCAATTTTATGCCGATGTGCAGGCCATGGGCGGGGCGCGGCACGACACGTCCGGCCTGATCCGCCGCCTGGTCAAGTGATCCGCTATCGCGCCGCGCGGCTGCCTGAAGATGCGGCATTGCTGATCAATCTCAACACCGAATATCTGCATTCGGTGTTCGCAGGGGTGGCAGAGCGGTTTCAGGTCACGCTCGCCGATATCTTCCCCGGTGGAGACATCAGGGCCTATCTGCCTGATGCACTGCCGAAAATCCTTGGCAACGGCCCGCCGGAAAGCATCTTCCACATCCTGGAACAGGCCGGCCAGCCGATCGGTATGGGCGGGGTGCGACGGGTGCGGGATGGGGTGTGCGAGATGAAGCGCGTCTATATCCGCGATGCGGCCCGTGGGCAGGGGCTCGGCCGCCAGCTTGTGGAACGGTTGATCGCCGACGCGCGCGGCTTTGGGTATCGCAGCATGCTGCTCGACACCGCGCCAACCCTGACAACGGCGATAGGTTTGTATGAACATCTGGGCTTTGCCCGCATCCCGGCCTATCCTGAGGTGGAGGTGCCGGCAATCATGCATCCCCATTGGGTTTTCATGAGTAAAATATTGATATAAAAGGAAAAAAATGAAGAAAATCATCTTCGCCGTCGCGCTGGGCGTTTCGGTGCCGGCGCTGGCCGATACGGTCTACACCAACGCCAATGGCTATACGCTTGATGGCAAAGGCGAACTTCAGCGCTTTGCCAGCCTGGTGGTGGGCGATGACGGCAAGGTGAAAGCCACGTTCAAGGCTGGCGCTGCGCTGCCCGCCGGGGCGCAGGTGAACCTGGGTGGCGCCACCCTGTGGCCGGGCCTGATCGATGCCCATGGCCATGTCATGCGGCTGGGCGAATTGAAGCTGGTGGTCGATCTGCGCGACACCGCCTCCATTCCCGATGCGCTGGCCCGCATCAAGGCCGGCACGCCGGCGGCGGGCTGGATATTGGGCCGCGGCTGGAATCAGGAACGCTGGTATGCCGATGGCAAGCTGATCGGCCGTTTCCCCACCGCCGCCGAGCTGGATGCCGTCACCGGCGACCGTCCGGCCTGGTTTGCCCGCGTCGATGGCCATGCCGGCTGGGCCAACACGGCAGCGCTGAAAGCCGCCGGCATCACGCGGGACACCAAGGCCCCGGATGGCGGCGAGATCATCCGCGATGCCGCCGGCAACCCCACTGGCGTGTTTGTTGACAAGGCGATGGCGCTGATCACCCGCGTCATCCCCAATGATGATGAACAGCGGCTGGATCTGGTGCTGGAAAAGTCACTGGAAACCATGGCCGAAGTGGGCCTCACCGGCGCCCACGATGCCGGCATGGATAAGCCGACCTGGGATCGTTATGTGCGCTTTGCCAAGGCCGGCAAGTTGACGGCGCGCATCTATGCCATGGCCGGCGGGCCCGACAATCGCAAGGCCATCGCGCCGGGTGGCCCGATCCCCTGGGGCTGGGATGATCGGCTGGCCATGCAATCGATGAAGCTGGTTTCGGATGGAGCGCTGGGCAGCCGCGGGGCCTATCTGATCGCGCCCTACAGCGACATGCCCAACACGCGCGGGCTGGATATCACGCCGGCCCCCCGCCTGAAAACGCTGATCACCGATGCCAGCCGCGAAGGCTTTCAGGTCAATGTCCACGCCATTGGCGACCAGGCCAACCGGTCAACCATGGACGGGTTTGCCGCCGTGCCGGAGGCCGAGCGCGCCCGCCTGCGCCACCGCAACGAACATGCCCAGATTGTCGACATGGCCGATCTCGGTCGCTTTGCCAGCCTGAAGGTGATTGCATCGATGCAGCCCACCCACGCCACGTCCGACAAGGGCATGGCCGAAGCCCGGGTGGGCGAAGCGCGCCTGGCCGGCGCCTATGCCTGGGCGCAGATCAGGAAATCCGGCGCGCAGCTGGCCCTGGGCAGCGATTTCCCGGTGGAGCCGCCCGATCCGATGTTCGGCATCCATGCCGCCGTCACGCGCCAATCCCGCGATGGCCTGCCGGCCGGCGGCTGGCGCCCGTGGGAAAAGCTGAGCCGCGAAGACGCCTTTGCCGGCTTCACCACCTGGGCGGCCCGTGCTGGCCATGCCGAAACCAAGGTGGGCACGCTGGAACCGGGCAAATGGGCCGATTTCATCACGCTGGAGCAGGATCCGTTCACAGCGCCTGAGGGCGACTTGTGGAAGATCAAGGTGACCGCGACCTGGCTGGCCGGCAAACAGGTGTTCAAGCGCCAATAAGGTGGCGCTGCGGATGATGTGCTGACCTGTCAAGGAACGGCCGATGATAGCGCAGTGGCTGTGCTGTAGGACAGGAGTGCGCGCAAGGCGTTGAATAAAAGGAGAAAAATCTCTGTCTCCGCAGGCTGCTGGCAGCGCTGGCAGCCAATTTGATGGATTCGCCGCAGGTTTCGCCGCGCAAGATTGCCGGAAACACCGGTGCTTTGACCAGGCTGGTGGCCAAAACCACGGCATTGGTGACAGAATCTGCCAGTCGGGTGGTCGCAGCCGGGGCGGCGGTGACCCGCGAGCCGGTGCGGCTCAGCCCGCGTATTTCACCGAGCAACCATAGGGCCTTGTGACGGCCGGCGTGGGGGCTTTGCCGGCCACCACGGCCTTCACGGCGTTGAGCGCCCAGGGCGTGGCGGCCTTGGCATCGGCCTCAACCGCGGTCGGCTTGTCATCAATCGCGCCCTGATAGGCCAATATGCCATCGGGGCGGATCACGAACATGTGCGGCGTGGTCTTGGCGGCATAGAGCCGGCCGATGCTGCCCCCGGCATCGAGAAGATAATGGCTGGGCGCGGCCGCGTTGGCGGCAATTTCGGCCCGGGCGCCGGCACCATCGACATGGCCCTGCTTGCCCGGCGCACCGCTGTTGATGGAAAGCCACACCACGCCAAGGCCGCGCGCTTCGCGCTGGCGGGCCTGCATGGTGCCGCTGTCATAATGGGCACGCACGAACGGACAGCCGCTGTTGGTCCATTCCAGCACCACCGTCTTGCCGCGGAAATCGGCCAGCCGCACCGGCTTGCCATTGGCATCGGTGGCGGTGAAATCCGGCGCGGGCAGGCCGTTGACCGGCTGGGCGACAGCCGGCGCGGAGATCAGGGGGGCGATCAGGGCGGCGATCAGGGTGGGGGCAAGCGGGATGGCGCGCATGGTTCAGGCCTTCAGGCTGGTCAACATGTCGGTGGTGAGGATCTGCGGCAGTTCGGTTTCGCCGCCCTGCGCGTCATAATAGACATAGACCGGCACACCGGCGCGCTTGTGTTCGGCCAGCCAGGCGGAAATCGCCGGGTCTGATCGCGTCCAGTCGCCTTCCATCACGGTGATGCCCTTGGCCTTGAAGGCTTCGGCAACCCGCGTGTCAGCCATGGCGCCCTTTTCATTCACCTTGCAGGTGAGGCACCAATCCGCCGTCATGAACAGGAACACCGGCTTGCCGGCCCCGCGCAGTTCGGCCAGCGCAGCCGGGGTGAACTTCACCGCGTTCAATTCGCTGGCGGCCGCCGTCTTGGTCGTGGCCGCCGGGCCGCTGGTGGGGATCAGCAACACGGCGGCAACCAGCGTTGCCAGGCTGAGCACGCCGGGCACGATCAGGCTTTTGCCGCCATGCTGGCGCGCGCCCAGCCACCAGAGCAGCAGGCCAAACAGCAAGGTTCCGGCCAGGCCCATGGCCATGCCGTCCACACCTGCCTGCTGGCCCAGCACCCACAGCAGCGCCAGCGCGGTGAGGAACATCGGCACCGACAAGATGGCGCGCAACCGCACCATCCAGGCACCGGGCTTGGGCAGGCGCTTGCGCAGGGCGGGCACGAAGCCGATCAACAGGAAGGGCAAGGCGAGGCCAAAGCCCAGGCCGGCGAACACGCTGAGCGCCTGCAGCGTGGGCAGCACCAGCGCCGCGCCCAGCGCGCCGGCCATGAATGGCCCGGTGCAGGGGGTGGCCACGAAGGCGGCGAGCGCGCCGGTGAAGAAGCTGCCCGAAACGCCGCCTTCGCGCGCCTTGTCCTGCCCCAGATTGCCGGTGGTCAGCGTGATCTCGAACAGGCCGGCCAGATTGAGCGCAATGGCGGTGACCAGCAGCGCCAGGAAGGCGATCACGCGCGGATCCTGCAATTGAAAGGCCCAGCCGACCTGGCTGCCTGCCGCGCGCAGCGCCAGCACCACCCCGCCCAGCGCAGTGACCACCAGCACGACGCCGGCCGTATAGGCCAGGGCCTCGGCCCGGGCCTTGCCGGCATCAACATTGCCGCGCGCCAGTGCCAGTGCCTTCAACGACAATATGGGGAACACGCAGGGCATGATGTTGAGAATCAGGCCGCCGAGCACCGCGCCAAGCAGCACCAGCGCAAGGCCGGGTTCGCCGCCACCACCGCCGGCATCGCCACTGGTTGCCGCCAGCGCCGTGCCAGCCGCCGGCACCGTGCCCGGATTGGCGGTGACAACAAAGCCCATCGGCGCTTCGCCGGCCAGATCGACGCGCAGCACGCCGGTGATGGTGCCGTCTGGCGCATTGGCATCGGTTTCGATGCGCAGCGCGTCGCCCGCGCGGGTGACCTTTTGCGGGGTGACATGGTTGATCACCATGTCGCCATCGGGGAAGAACCAGGCGGATTTCGCCGTGTCGATGCCCGCCAGCGGCACGCTGAGCACGAAGCGGTTGCCCTGCTTGGCCCAGGTGGCGGCCGCGGCCAGCGGCTTGGGCAGTGCAGCGGCGGCAGCAGCCATGCGTGGGCCGGCACCGGCATCGGGCGCACCATCGCCAATCACCAGCGGCAGGCTGAGTGTCGCGCCTTCGGGCACACATTGTTCGTGGCTGCACACCAGCCAATCCACCTTGACCTGCACCGGATAGGCCGTGCCCGGCTTCAGCCCGGCGGGCACCGCGATGCGGGTGGTGAGCACGTTCGGCTTTTCATAGACATGGTTCATCAGGCCGGAGACGACCAGCGTGCCCGGCACCGGATAGGTGAGTTCGGCCGGGGCCGGCGTGCCGGCGGCCAGCGTCCATTCCACCCGCGTGGGCGCACCGGCATCGCCGGGATTTTTCCAATAGGTATGCCAGCCGGCGCGGGGGGACAGCTCGATGCCGACATCGAGCATCTGGCCGGGGGCGGGGGCCTTGCTGGCGGCGATCAGCTCCACACGGGTGTGGGGCTGGTCACTCACCGCCTGGGCGAGAGCGGGAATGGGCGCGAGCAACAGGGCCAGCGCGGCAAATAGGGCACGGATCATGGCAGGCCCTATGCCAGTTATGGCCACCGCCGAAAAGCCCGGTGCGACTTGAGCGCCGCCAAGCCGGGCTTTTGGCTTTCCGCATGGGCAGACGGTAACCAAATGGGCGAGCGCAACGAAAAACGCCGGGGCATTGCTGCCCCGGCGTTGATCTTGAACCGGTGAACCGGATCAGCGCTTGCTGAACTGGAAGCTGCGGCGGGCCTTGGCCTTGCCGTACTTCTTGCGTTCGACCACGCGCGGATCGCGGGTGAGGAAGCCGGCCTGCTTCACCGGGGTGCGCAAAATGGGTTCATATTTGGTCAGCGCCTGGGCGATGCCGTGCTTCACGGCGCCGGCCTGGCCCGAAAGCCCGCCGCCAACCACGGTGCAGACCACATCATATTGCTCACGGCGCTCGGCCACGTCGAACGGCTGGTTGATGACCAGACGCAGCGAGGGACGGGCGAAATACACGGTCTGATCGCGGCCATTGACCGTGATCTTGCCGGTGCCCGGCTTCAGCCACACGCGGGCGATGGCGTTCTTGCGCTTGCCGGTGGCATAGGCGCGGCCCTGGGCATCGATTTCCTGTTCCCGCAGCGGGGCGGGCGGGCCGCCACCACCGGTGTGGGCGGTATTGACCGGAGCGTCGGCATCCATGCCGGCGAGATCGGCGAAGGACTGGCGATTGTCAGACATTGTTTATCCCTCAACCAGCGAGTGTGGTGTTTTTGCGGTTCATCGACTTGACGTCGAGCACGTCCGGGGCCTGGGCCACGTGCGGATGTTCCGTGCCGGCAAAGACGCGCAGGTTGCGCATCTGGTCGCGACCCAACGGGCCGCGCGGCACCATGCGCTCCACGGCCTTGATCAGCACGCGTTCCGGGAAACGGCCGTCCAGGATCTTGGCCGGGCTGGTTTCCTTGATGCCGCCGGGGTGGCCGGTGTGGCGATAATAACGCTTGTCGGTGGCCTTCTTGCCGGTGAAGCGCACCTTGTCAGCGTTGATGACGATGATGTTGTCACCGCAATCGACGTGGGGCGTGTAGTTGGCCTTGTGCTTGCCGCGCAGGCGGTTCGCAATGATGGAGGCGAGGCGGCCGACCACGAGCCCTTCGGCATCGATCAGCACCCACTTTTTTTCAACTTCGGCCGGTTTGGCCGATGCGGTGGTACGGGTGAGCATGGCGTTGATTCCATTCGTCTAAATGCGAAACGGCCGAGGTGCGAACACCCCGGCGGTTGCGCGCCATATCGATGAAACCATGGGCCAGGTCAAGGAAAAACCGGGGTTTTTGGGGTGTGGTATCTTGATACCCTATGGCAATCGGCGGATGCTGCGCTGCTCCAGCCGGTGTTTTTTTCCGTCGGCGGCCACCGCGCGGTGCCAGCTGGCGCGCTGCACCACGCCGCTGGGCAAGGCGATCAACTGCATGGTCCGTTCCGTGAGATCAATGGTTTCGGGGAAGGGCTGCACCGCGCCGGCGGCATCGGCCAGCCCGCTGGCCTGCAGCAGCGCCTCTGTCCTCTGCCGGGCCAGCATGGCCGTATCGGCAGGATCGAAGGTCGATGTCATGTGCACCCGGGCCCAGGTGCTGGCGGCGTTCAGGTCAAGCTGGATGCGGACCCGCTGGTTGACCAACATGTCGCCCATTCGTGCCGGCTTTTCCAGATCGAACGCGAATTCCTTGCCGGCCGGCAGCGCAATCCCGCCGTGCAGGACCATCAGCGGCGTTTCACTTATGTCGCCCATTAACTGCTCGTCGCTTTGCGCTGCGGAGTCCTGGGCCATCGCGGCGAGCAAGGCGCGCATTTGGGCCAGCTGAGGCCCTTGCAGGCCGGCAAAATGTTCGCCCAGACCGTCAACAAGGCCGGCCATGATCTGCCTCTGGGTACCCCGCCATTCCGCCATGTTGGCCAGTCCGAGCACGCTGCCGTCGGCATCAAGATCAAACAGCAGCGGACGGTCGATGGTGCTGGCGGTCAGCCGGTTCATGGCAGTCAGCAATGGGCCAATATGCTCCGCGCCCGTCCCGCTGGCGGCATGGATGGCTTCGCGTGTCACCCAGCGCAGGCGATAACCATCGTCTGCGGCAAAGACCGTCATCTCCTCCAGCGCCCGAGTGGTTTGCACCATGCCGCGCCGCTGCCGGCTTGATTCATAGGCGTAGAAGATCGGCGAGCCCAATGGCGGGTTGAACGGCAGTTGCACATCGGGCGTGGTGTCCCTGATCGCGCTTGTGTCGCGCGTCCCGCGCAACCGTGCCAGAAGATCGCCAAACAGGCTCATGCCAGCACCAGCCGTAGCCGTGCCTGCAGGGGCACGATAGCGTCGGGCGCGACCAGAAACTGCTCTATGCCAAGCAGTTGCGGGCTGTGGCCTTCATTGCCGAAGCGGATGGCGGCCACGTCGGCCGGGGTGAGTGTGGCGGCGAGGAACCAGCCGGTGCGGCCTGCTGGGTGCATCGACGCAAAAGGCCGGGCCCAGGTGATTCGGTGCTCCGGGATGATCAGCCCGAATTCCTCGTGCAGTTCGCGCAGGGCGCATTGCGCCGGGCTTTCATCGCCCTCGCGGCCGCCGCCGGGCAGGTCGATCAGGCCGGGCCAGGGGATACCGGGCTTGTTGTCGCGGCGATAGGTGAGGATGCGGCCATCGATCAGCGCCGCCAGCTTGGCGCCGGTGAAATCGCTGCCGTCCCAGGGATGGATCACACGGCGTGCGCCTGAAGATGGCCCAGCATGGTCACCTCCAGGGTTTTCTCGTGGGTGGCGTCCAGCACCACCTCCGGCGCGAAGCCGGCGATGCGGGCCTCCTCCCAGCGGCCGGCACACAGGCACCAGCGGTCGCCAGGGTTCAGGCCGGGAAAGCCATATTCGGGCCGGGGCGTCGAAAGATCGTTGCCGGCGGATTTGCTGAAGGCGAGGAATTCGGCCGTCACTTCGGCACACACGGTGTGCAGGCCGCGATCGGCGTCATCGGTGTTGCAGCAGCCATCGCGATACCAGCCGGTGAGCGGCGCCATGGAGCAGGGGACAAGGGCCAGGCCCAGCACATTCTTTGCGGTCATGTCCTGCCCTTCTGGCTCCAGTGCGCCGCCCACACGGTGGCGGCCACCAGCAGTGCGGCAACGCCCTGGTGCGCCACGCCCAGCGGGATCGGCACATGGTTGACGATCACCAACACCCCGAGCGCAAACTGCGCCAGCACCAGTCCAGCCAATGCCAGCGCGCGGACCCCGGCGCCCGCCCGCCACAGCTGCGCGGCCACCAGCAGCAGGGCGGCGGCCACGGCCCAGGCCAGGCTGCGGTGGACGAACTGAACCGTGACGGGATCGGCGATGGCGTCGCGGGCGCTGGCCAATATGCCTTCCGGCACCAGGACACCAAACATCAGGGGCCAGGTGTCGGCCGCATGGCCAGCGCGCAGGCCGGCGGTGAAGGCACCCCAGACGATCTGCACGCTGAGCAGCGCCGCCACCGGCCACACCCAGGCGCGCGGCCGGTCGTGGCGGGGCGCATCGCCATCGCGCAGATCCAGCGCCGTCCACACACAGCCGGCCAAGATGATCAGCGCGTTGGACAGATGCACGGCCAGCCGTTCGGGCGCGACCTCGGTGCGATCGACCAGGCCCGATGCCACCATCCACCAGCCGATGGCACCCTGCAGCCCGCCCAGCGCGAACAGGGCGAGCAGGCGCGGCTTGTAGCCTTGCGGGATCTGCCGGCGCAGCCAGAACCACGCCAGCGGCAGCGCAAAGGCCAGCCCGATCAGCCGGCCCAGCAGGCGGTGGACATATTCCCAGAAGAAAATGCCCTTGAACGCGGCCAGGCTCATGCCGGCGTTCATCAACTGATATTGGCTGGACTGCTGATACAGCGCGAACTGCCGCTGCCATTCCGCCTCGGTGAGCGGCGGCAGCGTGCCCGACACGACATCCCAGCGCGTGATCGACAGGCCGCTCTCGGTCAGCCGGGTGATGCCGCCGACCACGACCATGGCAAACACCAGCCCGGCCATGCCCAGCAGCCACAGCGCCACGGCATGCGGGCGGGCATCATCACGGGGAAGGGCGGCAGCAAGCGTGGCCATGCCCGTTCCCTAAAACCAAAGCCGCGGCTGGCCAACCCCATCCACTGTCGCATCAATCCTTTTCGTCGGGATCGGCATAGCGGAACGGATCGGTCATTTTCGGTTTGGTCGGCAAGGGTTTGGCCGGCAGCGGCTTGTCGGCATTGGCCGCTTCCCACAGCAGGGAGGCGAGGATCACCGAGGCCTGGCGCAGATCCTCGGGCCGCAGATGATCGAACGTGTCGACACTGCTGTGGTGCACGGTCGTGCCATAATCCAGCGGGTCCTGGATGAACTGGAAGGCCGGCAGGCCGATCGCAGCCATGAATTCATGATCGGTGCCGCCGGTGGGGCTGGCGACCACGCTGCTGGCCCCCATGCTGGCAAACGGGGACAGCCAATCCTGCAGGATCGGCACGGCGGCGAAATTGCCCTCGGCATGGATGCCGCGCAGCTTGCCGCCGCCATTGTCCATGTTGAAATAGGCCGCCATCAGATTGTAGTCGGCCTTCTTCTCGATGGGATACTGGCCAAGCTTGAAATCATAGCTCAGCCTGGCCTTCACCGGATCCGGGTTGGCCGGCCGGCTGGCGAGGTGGCGTTCGATATAGTTGGACGAGCCATACAGCCCCTGTTCCTCGCCCGACCACAGCGCAAAGCGGATCGTGCGTTTCGGCTTGACCTTCAGCGCGGCCAGAATGCGGGCGGCTTCCATCACCACGGCCGAACCGGCGCCATTGTCGGCCGCACCATCGGCGGCCACCCAGCTGTCGAGATGGGCGCCGGCCATCACATAACCGGCCTTGGCGTCGCTGCCGGGAAGATCGGCCAGCACATTATAGCCGTTGGGGTCGCTGTCATCATAGTTGACCTGCGAATTGATGGTCAGCACCACCTCGCCCTGCGTGGCCAGCCGGGCCAGGCGGCGATAATCCTCGGCCGTCAGCTCCAGCCCCGGCAGCCTGGGCGTGTCGCGGTGCTGATAGCCCTCGCCGTGCAGCAGGCCATTGTCGCGATAGCTCATCCGCACCCAGCCCAGCGCGCCTTCCTTGGCCAGGAATTCATCCAGCTGCTTGCCGAACTGCAGATATTTGAACCAGCCATCGCCATCGTCGGGCGCGGTCACCGGCTGATGAAATTCGTCAAGCTCGCCAATCGCCTTGTCGTCCAGCCGCACAAAGCCCGGCTTGGTGGCGTCGGCCGGCGGGCGCGGAAAGCTGATGGCGACGATCTTGCCCTTCAGCTTGCCCGACCATTCGGCAAAATCGCGCGGGCGCTTCATTGGCGCCACGATCACCGGCGCGGTGATGCCGGCGGCCGGCGTGCCCGGTGTCCACGCCACCGGCAGGGTGCGCAGCGCCATGCGGCGCGGCCGTTCCATGGTGACGCTGGCACTGTCGATTGACCAGCCGCGGCCGAAATCAAAGCCTTCGGTGCGCACATTGCTCAGGCCCCAGCCGCGCAGCCGGTCTTGCGTCCAGCGTTCGGCGGCGCGCATGCCGGGCGAATTGGTCATGCGCGGGCCGATGCGATCGCTCAGATAGGCGGCGGTTTCCACCACCTCGCCATGGTTCATGGCTTCATCGGTGATCCGGGCGACCATCGCCAGATCGGGGGCGGCAATGGCCGGAACCGCGGCAGAGACAAGCAGGCAGGCGAGAAGGGCGCGCATCGGGAAAAGGCTCCGGCTGGTGATGCCTCGTGTCTATGCGGGGACGGATGGCGGCGCAACGGCCGGCGCACACGTGCCAACCGGGCAGGTTCGCCACCCTCACGCCGGGCGCAGGGGCACCCGTCGTTGGCGCCGCAGCGCGCTGCCCACAAGGCCAAAGCCGCCCAGCATCAGCCCCCATGCCGCCGGTTCCGGCACGGTGAGCACATAGCCAGTGCGGCCATTGGCATCGCGCG
>CAZHTW010000090.1:0-3512 GCA_964535865.1 uncultured Sandarakinorhabdus sp.
GGCTACAAGTTCAGCACCTATGCCACCTGGTGGATCCGCCAGGCCATCACGCGCAGCATCGCCGATCAGGCCCGCACCATCCGCATTCCGGTGCACATGATCGAAACGATCAACAAGCTGGTGCGCACCAGCCGTCAGATCCTGCACGAAATCGGCCGCGAGCCGACCCCGGAGGAACTGGCCGAGCGCCTTTCCATGCCGTTGGAGAAGGTGCGCAAGGTGATGAAGATCGCCAAGGAGCCGATCAGCCTGGAAACGCCGATCGGCGACGAGGAAGACAGCCACCTGGGCGATTTCATCGAGGACAAGAATGCCGTCATCCCCGTCGATGCCGCCATTCATGCCAACCTAAAGGAAACCGTCACCCGCGTGCTGGCCTCCCTCACCCCGCGTGAGGAGCGCGTGCTGCGCATGCGCTTTGGCATTGGCATGAACACCGATCACACGCTGGAAGAGGTGGGCCAGCAATTCAGCGTGACCCGCGAACGTATTCGCCAGATCGAAGCCAAGGCGCTGCGCAAGCTGAAGCACCCATCACGCAGCCGCAAGATGCGCAGCTTCCTCGACGTTTGAGGCCAAGCCATCGCCAAAATCGTGACAGGCGGTTGCCAAGTGCAGCCGCCTGTTTCACCTTGTGGCCATGAACACCCGCGCCGCTGCCGCCCTTTGCACCCTGCTGCTCTGCACATCGGCCGCGCCGGTGGCGCCGCCGGCCAGCCTGGCCCTGTCGGCCGCGCTGGCCGCCAATCTGTGCGGGCAATCGGGTGAAGGCACCGGCGCGGCGGCGACCAGGTCAAAGATCGTGCTGGTGCCCGGCCTCACCCCGGCGCACATGCCAGTGTCTGGGGTGGCTGCGGCACAGGCCTATTTTGATCAGGGCCTGGGTCAGTTGTGGGGCTTTGATTATGACGAGGCGGTGGAAAGCTTCCGCGAAGCCCGGCGGCGTGATCCGGATTGCGCCATGTGCGATTGGGGCGAGGCGCTGGCGCTGGGGCCCTATATCAACAGCGGGGCGATCGATGCCGCAACCATCGCACAGGCCCGCGCCCTCACCGCCCGCGCGCTGACCAGTCCCCGGCTTTCCGAACGCGACCGTGCGCTGGTGGAGGCCGTCCATGCCCGCCACGCGCCGGGCGGTGCCAAGGATGGCGTGCACGGCGATCAATATGCCGATGCGATGATCGCCCTGGCCAACCGCTGGCCGGACGATGATCTGGTCACGATCCTGGCCGCCGAGGCCATCATGACCAGCCAGCCCTGGGATTATTGGGACGCCGGCGGCAAACAGCCCAAAGCCCGGGCCGGCACGGCGCTGCAGTTGGTGGACCGTGTGCTGGCCCGCACGCCCGATCATCCGCAGGCAATCCATCTGCTGATCCACCTCACCGAAGCCAGCGCCAACCCAGATCGTGCCGCCGGCCCTGCCGCCCGGCTGGGCGCGATTGCGCCGGGGGCACCCCATATGGTGCACATGCCCAGCCACACCTGGTATCGCATCGGCCGCTTTGCCGATGCCATCAGTGCCAACCGGGCGGCCATTGCCGCCGATGAAGCCTATGCCCGCGCCGTGGGCGCCGAACCGCGCTTCTATGGCTATTATAATCACCACACGCATTTTCTTGCCTCATCGGCCGTGCAGATTGATGACAAGGCAACAGCGCTGGCTGCCGCGGCCGGCCTGGAAGCGGCGATCACGCCTGACGCGGTCGCACGGTCGCCCTGGCTGGAAATGCGGCTGGTCACCGCGCTGCACACCCGCACGCATTTTCTGGCGCCTGCCGAGATCCTTGCCCTGCCTCGCCCCGATCAGCGCCTGCGCCGGCTGAGCCTTGCCTGGCACGGGGTGCGGGCCGAAGCGCTGGCCATGAGCGGCAACCCTGATGCTGCCGAGGGTGAGTTGAAGGCCCTGCGGCAGGCGCGTGACAGGCTGGACCAGCCAACGGGCCGGCGCGGCCGGCGCGGCGGCGGTGATTTGCAATTTGCTGCCATCGCCGATGCCGTGGCGCGCGGCCGCATCGCGGCGGCGCGCGGTGACACCGCCGGCGCACTGCAGGCCTTTGCCGCCGCCGAGGCGGTTGAGGCCAATTTGCCCTATGCCGAACCGCCGCTGTGGCCAACGCCGATTTCGATCCTGTCGGGCCAGCTGCGGCTGGCCCAGGGCGACCGGCAGGGCGCCGCCGCCGATTTCCGCCGCGCGTTGGTGCAGCGCCCCGGCAACCGCACCGCCCTGGCGGCGCTGGCACAGGCCGGCGGCCCGGCGGTGCCGGCGTCGTGACGGAACCCACCATTGCGCGGTTCGTTCATGGTGCTGCAACAGGTGATGCTGTTATGCAACGTCGGGCGGGCAACCCTTCTATATGGTCGCGAAGCCGGTTGTGATGGATCGCCGCGTTAAGGTAGTGACAAGGCAATGACAAAAGGTCGCACATTCACCCTGCCCCTGTTGGCTGCGCTGTTGCTGGCGGCGGCTCCGGCCGATGACCTGCGGCTGGAGCCGTTGCGCGAAGCCATCATCAGCGATGCGCGCGCTGTCGATCCTGCCGCCATTGCCTTTGATCGCACCACAACCGCCGTGCGGCGCGGGCCGGGCATCAAGGAAAAGACCGTCACGGTGGAACGCTGGGACGGCACCCGCTGGACGCTGATGACCGTCAACGGCAAGGCGCCGTCGGCCAGCCAGTATAAAAGCTTCCGCAAGGCCACCGCCGCCAATCCGGTGCCGGGCTATTATCGGCTGGCCGCTCTGCTGGCCGCAGCGTCGGATGTGCAGGTGGATGGCGACGGTCGCCGGGTGCTGAAAATCCCGGTGCTGCCGGCCGGTTCAGTGCGCACCGACAACGGCGATATTTCCAGCCATTTGTCCGGCGAGGCGGTGATCGCCACCAATGATGGCAAGCCGTGGATCGCCCGCCTGAAGGTGAAGGCCCGGGAGAATTTCAAGCTGAACCTGTTGATCAAGGTCACCGGTTTCGAGCAGGTGTTCGATTACCGGCTGGGCCCGGATGGCAAACCGCGCCTGGCCAGCCAGACCGCCGACAGCCGGGGCAGCATGTTCGGCTTTGCTGGCGGCCAGACCGACGAGGTCACCTACGCCTATCGCTGATGCCGTTATTTCTGCGGCACCGGCGCGCGATACTGGGAACCCAGCGCAGCTTCGACATCCGCCACCTTCACGGCCCGACCGGCCTGCGCGGCAAACAGCGCGTCGGCCGGCGTGACGAAATCAAAGATGGTGAAGCTGCTGGAAATGCCGGCGCGGGTGCCGCGGTTCGAACCAAAGTTGAACAGCACGGCAAACCGGTCCTGCCCCTTGGCTGCAGCCGCGCGGGCGGCTGCCACCATCAGCGCTTCGTGCACCGTGTCCAGCGCTGCCGATCGGGCCGAAACGATGCTGGTGGCAGCACCTTCACGGGTGGGCTTGGGCTGCATGGTCTTGGATGTCGGCACGATCAGCTTGCCGAACTGCTGCGGCTCGTCCGCATCTTCCCAGCGCGGCAGCGCCACCACCAGAT
>CAZHTW010000090.1:3522-11101 GCA_964535865.1 uncultured Sandarakinorhabdus sp.
TGCGGCATGCGGGGGATGCGCTGGTCCGACTCGCCCTTGAACAGCAGGTTGAAGTACTCCTCCACCACACGGAACTCCTTCATCTTCTGCCAGTTGAGCAGCTGACACGGCCCGGGCATCACGGGCAGCGCCTCCACCAGGTTGTTCAATACCCCCTTGCCGGTCAACGCGTCCCGCGCGACCTTCGTGGTATCGGCGCGGATCTTGGCCGGATCGATGCCGGGCGCGGTGCCTGGGCCGCCCTTGGCCTGCACATTGGCAATGATCTGCGCCGTCAGGCTGGCCGGAGACAGCCAGCGCGGCCGGCCGGCCAGAAAGCCCTTGGCCTCTTCGATCTTGCCCTGGTTCAACGCCAATTGCGCCTTGGCCAGTTGCACCATCTCATCGGCGCGGGCCACCTGCTGGGCAGCGGTCTGTGCATTCTGATCGGTGCCACCGGCCTTGGCGGCCAGTTCGTCAATATCCTGCGTCACCCGGGCCAGCGTCTCTTCGGCGCCCTTGCTGTCGCCCGCCAGCGCCTGCAGGGCGGCCTGGTGGGCCAGCACGACCACGCCCGGCTTGGGGAAGGTTGCCACCAGCGTCTTGATCGTCGCGGCCGCGCCCACCCAATCACCCGCGCCGGCCATGGTCAGCACCGGCCGCAAATTGGGTGAGGCAATCCACAGCCGATCCAGCAGCATCTTCTCGTCGGCGCTGATCTCGGGCGACAAGGCCATGATCCGCACGGCCTCTTCCGCCAGATACAGGCCGGTTGGCCGTGCCTGGGCGGCCTGGAAGGCCAGTTTCTCCGCTTCGGCCTGGTTGTTTTGCGACAGGCGGACAAAGGCTTCGAGCATCACGGTCGACGCGCCGATGTTGCGATCGAAATGCGCGCGCACCAGCGGGGTGAGTTCCACGCTGCGGGCGGCCCTGGCATCGGCCAGCGCATCGTCAAAGCGGCCCATTTCAAACTGGCGCACGCCGCGCATCAGCAGCACTTCGGCGCGGCGCACCGGGTTGCCGGTGGTGCGGCTGTCGGTCAGGGCTTCGGTGCAGGCGGTGATGCCCTTTTCGCCGGCTTCGCGGGCGCCGGGATTGTCAGCCTCCGCACTGCCGAACAGGCCCAATGTGCCCAGAATCAGGATGCCGCGGCCAACCTGTTCGCCCGGCGTCTGCCGCCGGCCATAGCCATCGCAGCGAATCAGCGCCGACGGCGCGGCCAGGGCCGGCGCGGCCGTGGCAGCCAGCAAGAGACCGGCAATCACCAGCTGCATGTTACGACGCATGATTGATCCCCCGATAGTGTCGCTGACCCGCGAATCCTTGCCGGTGTCTTTATGGCACCGTCCCTCCCCCTCGCACAATGACAGGATTGCAACGCCGGCCCGGCTTGCCTAACCGTTATGGAAACGAAGGGATTCACGCATGCGCTTCCAGGGCACCTCCGGCTATGTTGCCACCGATGATCTGAAGGTGGCGGTCAACGCCGCTGTCACGCTGCGCCGGCCGCTGCTGGTGAAGGGCGAACCCGGCACCGGAAAGACGGTGCTGGCCCACCAGATCGCCCAGGCCTTTTCGGCGCCGCTGATCGAATGGAATGTGAAATCCACCACCAAGGCCCAGCAGGGCCTGTATGAATATGATGCGGTGTCCCGCCTGCGCGACAGCCAGCTGGGCGATCCCCGTGTGTCAGACATCGCCAATTATATCCGCCGCGGCAAGATGTGGGAGGCGTTCACCAGCCCGCAATTGCCGGTGCTGCTGATCGACGAGATCGACAAGGCCGATATCGAATTTCCCAACGATCTGCTCACCGAACTGGATCGCATGGAGTTTGACGTTTACGAAACCGGCGAGCGCATCAAGGCCGAGCGCCGCCCGATCGTGATCATCACCAGCAACAATGAGAAGGAACTGCCCGACGCCTTCCTGCGCCGCTGTTTCTTCCATTATATCAAGTTCCCCGATCGCGACACGATGGAAGCCATCGTGCGCGTGCACTATCCGGATATCCAGCGCGCCCTGGTCGGCGAAGCGCTCAACATCTTCTTCGACATGCGCGAGGTGCCCGGCATGAAGAAGAAGCCTTCCACCAGCGAGCTGCTCGATTGGCTCAAGCTGTTGATGCACGAAGATCTGCCGGTGGATGTGCTCAGGAACCGCGACACCAAGAGCCTGATTCCGCCGCTGCACGGCGCCCTGCTGAAGAACGAAGCCGACGTGATGCTGTTCGAACGGCTGGCCTTCATGAGCCGCAGGGGCCAGTAACGCCGCCAGCCCTTCTAACGCAGCATCAGGCCCCCATCGATCGCCAGGCTCTGCCCGGTGATATAGCTGGCGGCCGGGCTGGCGAGAAACAGGATGGCGCTGGCGATTTCGTCTGGTTCGCCCCAGCGCTGCATCGGGATGGCGCGCATAAGTTTCTTCTCGCGTTCCGGGTTGGTGCGGGCGCCTTCAGTCATGCGGGTCGCGATGAAGCCGGGGGCGACCAGGTTCACCCGCACGCCATCGGGGGCCCATTTGTCCCCCAGCGCCCTTGTCAGCCCCAGCAGGCCGGCCTTTGATGCCGTGTAGGCGGGGGTTTCCTTCAGCGCCAGAAAGCTGGCCAGGCTGCCGACGTTGACGATGCTGCCGCGCGTCGCCTTCAACAGCGGGTGCAGCCGCACCGACAGGTCCATCACCGCGTTCAGGTTGGTGTCGATCACATGCTCGAATTCGTCCTGCACATATTCATTGGCCGATCCGCGCCCGGCGTTGTTCACCAGCACATCGAGATGATCGATGTGCGCTGCCACTTCGGCGCGGGCTTCTGGCCAGGTGAGATCGGCCTGCAGATAGGTCACGCCTTCAGGCGGATCATCATAACATTCCACGCGTGTGCGGGTGCCGGTGATTGTCACCGCCGCGCCCTGGGCCAGAAATTGCTCGGCCACCGCCTTGCCAATGCCTTGCGTGCCGCCCGTCACCAACACGGACAGGCCCTGCGCCCAGTTCGTCATGCGCTCAAACCCCCATCGATCACCAGCGACGTGCCGGTGACATAACGCGCCGCATCCGACGCCAGAAACAGGATCGGCCCGGCAATATCGTCCGGCTCGCCAATGCGGCCCAACGGTACCTGCCGTTCGGTGGCTGCCAGCCGGTCCGCATGCTCCCAGGTGATCGCGGTCATCTTCGATCGCACCAGCCCCGGCGCCACAAGATTGACCCTGATCCCCTCCCCGCCCAGCGCCTGCCCCAGTGTGCGGGTGAGGGTGAGCAGGCCGCCCTTGCTGGCCGAATAGGCCGGCTGGCCGATGGTGCCCTTGAAGCTGGCGACACTGCCGACGAAGATGATGCTGCCCCGCGCGGCTGCCAATGCGGCGCGAAACTTCATCGCCAGGGCCATTGGCCCCGTCAGGTTGGTGGCCAGCACATCGGCAAAGGTTTCGGGAATGAACTCGGCGCGCTTGTAGGCGACCTTGGCACCAGACACGACCAGCGCATCCAGCCGCTCAATGCCCGGATCAAATTCGGCCACCGCTGCCAGGTCGCCCTGATCAAGCCGGTGATACGCCATGCCCGCCAGATCGCCATCGGTGCCGGCATAATCCGCGGCACTGGCCCGCGTTCCGGTGACAATCACGCGCGCGCCCGCCGCCAGGAACCCGCGCGCGGCCGCGTTGCCGATGCCGGTCGATCCCCCTGTCACTAGCACGGTCTTGCCGGCAAAGGCCCCCACGCCCACTCTCCCCCAAATCGTTACAGGGAGGTTTCAACCATGGCGCTTCTATCCGGCAAGGTCGCGATTGTGACAGGCGGCGGGCGGGGATTGGGCCGCTGCCACGCACTGGCGCTCGCCGCCCACGGTGCGGCGGTGGTGGTGAACGATCTGGGCGGCTCCGTCACCGGTGCCTCCCCTGACGAAAAGCAGGGGAACACGGCGGCCGAGGTGGTGGCCGAAATCATCGCAATGGGCGGCCATGCGGTGGCCAACACCGCCAGTGTTGCCGATTGGGCCGGGGCCAGGAGCATCATCGATGATGCGGTGGCGGCCTTTGGCAGGCTGGATATCGTCGTCAACAACGCCGGCATCAACCGGCCGGCCAGCCTGATTGATCTGACCGAAGCCGATTATGATCTGGAAACCGGCGTCCACCTGAAGGGCACCACCGCCGTGTGCCATCACGCCGCCGCGCTGTGGGCCAGGCAGGGCCGCAGGGAGGGCCGCGCGATCATCAACACCACATCGCCAGTGGGCGTGCACCCGATGGTGAACGGCGGGCCCTATTGCGCTGCCAAGGCTGGCATTGCCGCCCTCACCGTGGTGGCGGCGCAGGAGCTGGCAGCATTGGGCGTGCGCGCCAACGCCATTGCGCCGGCCGCGCGCACCCGCATGGTGATGGCCAGCCCCAGCGTCGATCAGCTGATGCCGAAGGCCGATGGGTTTGATCGCCACCTGCCCGATCATGTCTCGCCGCTGGTGGTCTATCTCGCTTCGCACCTGAACCGCTTCACCGGCCGCATCTTCGGCGTCGAGGGGCCGGATGTGGCCCTTTATCAGCCATGGAGCGCCGATTGGCTGGTGACCGGTGATGGCCAATGGGATGGTCCCGCGCTTGCCGACGCGCTGGCCGCCCTGCCCGAACAGGCGCCGATCCGCGCCTTCTACCCCGGCGGCCGCATCGACACGGTGATCCCGCCCAATCGCACGCTGAAAGCGCTGCGGGGATGACGCCGATCGTCTCGGTGTTTGCCGATTCCCCCGATGGAGGGCGCGGCCTGGCGCGCGATATGGCCGTGCGCTGGGCGCTGATCGAGGCCGGGGTGGCCCATGATCTGCGCACACTGTCGTTCGCTGAACTGAAGGCGCCGGCGCACAAGGCCCGCCAGCCGTTCGGGCAGATCCCGACCTATGAAGCCGAAGGCCTGACCCTGTTCGAATCGGGTGCCATCGTGCTGCACATTGCCGAAACCCACGCCGGCCTGCTGCCCCTGGACATGGCGGCGCGCGCCCGCACCATCGCCTGGATGTTTGCCGCCGTCAGCACGCTGGAACCGGTGATCGTGGAGCGAGAGGTTGCGGTGATGCTGGAAGGCGACCGGCCGTGGACACCAGAACGGCTGCCCCTGATCGCAGCCCGCCTGAGGGCACGCCTGGCCGATCTTTCGGACGCGTTGGGCGACAAGCCCTGGCTGGACGGCGATTTCAGCGCGGCCGACATCATGATGGTGTGTGCCCTGCGCCGGCCGGCGGCGGTGGGGCTGGCACCCGATTTTCCGGCCTTGGCCGCCTATGTTGCCCGCGCGGAGGCGCGGCCGGCGTTCATTCGTGCCTTTGCCGATCAGAAGGCGCGCTGGCAGGCCGATCAGGCCCGCCGGGCCTGACGCTTGCGCAGGGCAAGCACCGGCGCCTCAATCAGGTGCCAGGAGGCAGCCGCCAGCAGGGTGACGGGCAGGAAGCCAACAAGCAGCAACTGCCACCATTGATCAAAGCCAAGAAAATGCTGGATGGTCTGCAGCACCGGGAAATGCCAGAGATAGACGCCATAGCTGTAATCACCGCCACGATAGGGGCGCGGTACCGGCAGTTTCTGCAGCCCGGCCCAGGCCACCAGATAGGCCGAGGGCCCGATCATCAGCAGGATCTTCAGCGGCGCCTCGTGCCAATACCGGCCATCGAGCAGCAGCGAGCCAGACACGATCAGCAGCACACAGGCCGCCGCGATGCCGCCGTGCCAGGGAATGCGGTGGCGGAACATCCAGATGGTCGCGCCGCCCAGGAAATAGGGATACAGCAGACCACCCGCGCCAAAGATCTGGCCCACCAGCTTGCCGGCAACCCCGGGAAGCGACAGATCCATTGCGGCCAGCACCACCCAGGCCCCCGCCCACCCCAGGGCCAGCACCGGCACCACCCAGGCACGCCGGGCAATGCCGCAGGCGACCATGATCGCCATCATCACATAACAGCCGATTTCCCAGCGCACCGTCCACAGGGAACCGTTGACGACCTCGGGATAGACATTGCCGGCAAACACGCCGGGAAGCCGATATTCCACCAGCGCCACCAGGTTGCGGGCATGCCGCCAAAAGCCCGGGTCGCCGAAATAGTCAGCCAGTGGCAGGCTGGTGGCCAGCGGCCCGGCCACCAGCATGGCAAAGGCCGTGACCGCAAACAGCGCCGGCAGGATGCGCGCGCCGCGGTTGAGCAGATAGTCCTTCAAGGGAAGGCGCAACGCCGATGCGGTCACCAGGAACCCCGAAAGCGTGAAGAACATCGGCACCATCAGGCTGAACGGCAGCCACACCGGGCTGGCCAGGCCGGCCTCGATGCCGCCGGTGGTGAGCGCGATGCAGTGCCAGACCATCACCTCATAGCACAGGACCAGCCGGACCAAATCGAAGCCCGGACCAAAGCCGCCCACAGCGTCGAGCCGATCCTGAAATGTCTGCATGTTGCGCTGCCCCTGAAACCCTGGCCGGTATAGAAATGGGTCGGCATGCTGTCCAGCGCGTCGGCTGCAATTCCCAACCGAGATTCCCCCTGTCAAGATCACGCACTGGCGGCCGCTGCCAGTGCTGCTATGCTATCGTCATGTTCCTCACTTTCCTTGAAGAGCTTCGCGCTGCGAAAATCCCGGCTTCGATGAAGGAGCATCTGATCCTGCTGGAAGCGCTGAAGAGTGATGCAATCGATTTTTCGATCACCGATTTCTATTATCTCGCGCGCGCCACCTATGTGAAGGACGAAGGCCTGCTCGACCGGTTCGACATGGTGTTCGGCAAGGTCTTCAAAGGGTTGGAGCCAACTTTGGAAACAGGTGAGACGGAGATTCCGGCCGAGTGGCTCAAGGCGCTGGCCGAGATGAACCTGACCGAGGAAGAACGCGCCGAGCTCGAGAAGATGGGCTGGGACAAGCTGATGGAAACGCTCCAGAAGCGGCTGGAGGAACAGAAGAAGCGCCACGAAGGCGGCAACAAGTGGATCGGCACTGCGGGCAAATCGCCGTTCGGGGCGCAGGGCGACAATCCGGAGGGCGTGCGCATCGGCCAGAAGGATGGCCGCAAGCAGAGCGCGGTGAAGGTGTGGGACAAGCGCGAGTTCAAGAATCTCGATGGCACCGTCGAACTGGGCACCCGCAACATCAAGGTGGCGCTGCGCCGCCTGCGCCGTTTTGCCCGCGAAGGCGCTGCCGATGAACTTGATCTCGATTCCACCATCCGCGGCACCGCCAAGCAGGGCTGGCTTGACATCGTCATGCGCCCGGAGCGGCACAATGCGGTGAAGCTGCTTCTGATGCTGGATGTCGGTGGCTCGATGGACCCCTATATCAAGCTGTGCGAGGAGCTGTTCTCGGCAGCCAAATCCGAATTCAAACATCTGGAATTCTTCTATTTCCACAACTGCCCCTATGAGGCGGTGTGGAAAGACAACAAGCGCCGCTGGACCGAGCGCACCCCGATGATGGATGTGCTCCACAAATTCCCTCATGATTACAAGCTGGTGTTCGTTGGCGACGCATCGATGAGCCCTTATGAGATCACCTATGCCGGCGGCAGCACCGAACATTGGAACGAGGAACCCGGCGAGGCCTGGCTACGCCGGATGACTGACGTG
>CAZHTW010000091.1:0-10819 GCA_964535865.1 uncultured Sandarakinorhabdus sp.
GAAGAACCGCCGCCGCCGCGTGTCCGTGCTGGTGGAAGCGGCAGGGCAGACGGTGCTGATCGATTGCGGCCCCGATTGCCGCGAACAATTGCTGTCGGCGCGGGTTGCGCATCTGGATGCGGTGATCATCACCCATGATCATGCCGATCACGCCCATGGCATCGATGATCTGCGCCAGCTGTTCCATGCCATGCGCCGGCCGGTGGACGTGTGGGCCAGCCCGGCCACGTTCGCGGTGCTGAAATCCCGCTTTGATTATGTGTTCCAGGGTGCGGCCGGTTATCCGGCCACCTGCACCGCGCATGATCTTGAGGCGCCGGTGTCCCTGGGCGATCTGCTGATCACGCCGTTTCCGCAACTGCATGGCGAGATTGAATCCTCCGGAGTCCGCTTTGATCATGCTGGCAAGAGCCTGGCCTATTCCACTGATGTGAAAGGCTTTGATGATCGCGCGGCGGCCGCGCTGACCGGGCTTGACCTGTGGGTGGTGGATGCCCTTCGCCGCGAACCGCATCCAACGCACAGTCATCTTGCCCAGACGTTGGCCTGGGTTGAGCAATATCGGCCGGGCAGGGCGGTGCTCACCCATATGGACCAGACGATGGATTATGCCACACTGGCCGCCGAGCTGCCGGCCGGGGTAGAGCCGGGATTTGACGGGCAGGTGATCGCCCTATAGCGCCAGCAGCGCAAACCCCAGCGCGGCCGAAAGGCTGGTGAGGCTGGCAACAAGGCCGACCAGCAGGGGCTTGGGCCCGGCCTTGAGGATCTCCCCCAAAGGCGATCGTATGGCGGTGGCGGCCACCGATACAGCCAGCATCCAGCTCGATGCATCCGCGGCAAGGCCCGACAGCTGAACGGGGATGAGGCCGGTGGAATTGACGCCCGCCACGACAAAAAAGCCAGCCACGAACCACGGCAGCAAGGGCGCGGCGCGCTTGCCGCCACTTATCTTGAATGGCTGCGGGAAGGCCAGCGCCACCAGCGCCAACACCGGCGCCAGCAACGCCACGCGGGCCAGCTTCACGATGGTGGCCGTCTCTCCGGCCGGCTGTGAAAAGGCATAGCCGGCGCCCAGCGTTTGGGCGACATCATGGATGGAGGCGCCCAGCACAAAGCCGGCCTGCAAGTCGTTCAATTTGAACAATTCACACACCGCCGGATAGAGCACGAGCGCCGCGCTGCTCATCGTCGACGTGCCGACCAGCACCAGGGTAAGCTCGGCCTGGCGCAGCCGCCGTTCCGACAAGGTGGCCGAAAGCGCCATCGCCGCCGATGCGCCGCAAATCGCCACCGCTCCGCCCGACAAGGTGCCGAATGCGGGCGAAAAGCCCAAAGCCCGCGCCGCCAGCACGCCGGCACCCAGGGTGATCGCCACGATCGCCACCACGGCGATCAGCGATTGCGGCCCAAGGGCGATGATCTGGGCCAGGGTGATGCGTGCGCCGACCAGCACGATGGCCCAGCGCAACAATTCCCGGCTGGCCAGCGTGAGGCCGGGTGTGAGGCGGCGATCGGCCGAGAGGAAATTCATGGCAAGGCCAATCAGCAAGGCCAACAGCGTGAGCGGCGCGCCATAACGATCCGCCAGCGATGCCGCCGCCAAGGTGGCCAGCACCGCAACAGCCAGGCCCGGAAGATAATCCTGCCAACGGGTTACAGGCGTGCGTTCAATGTCGCCGTAAAGATCGGCGGCCTGCGGCAGGGAGTCGGGCAGGAGATTCATGCCACAGGCTTAAAGGGCATGGCCACGCTTGTCAGCCCCATGCCGGCTGCTTAACCTGTGGCCATGGACTGGATGGAGACATGGTTGATGCGGCGGCTGCTGGTTTTGCCGATCTGGTTGGCGTCTCGTGGTCGGTCGTGGGCTTTGGCTGCTGGCCTGTGCCTGCCGGTGCTGAGGGTCAATCGGCTGGATGTTGGCGGTCTGGTTGGGGCGTCGGGACATGTGTATCGCCCTTGAGCCGCTTCCAGGCTGACTGGCAATGAAACATAATACATATTATCAACTAAACTACAGAGAGCCAACCCATGCGCACCCTATCCGTCAGCAACGGCCCCATCACGCTCAATGTGGTGGTCGCCGGCCCGGAAACCAGCGATCAGCTCCCCATCCTGTGTGTCCACGGTTGGCCGGAACTGGCGCACAGTTGGCGACACCAGTTGGCGCATTTTGCCGCCGCCGGCCGCACCATCGCCGCCATGGATGTGCGCGGCTATGGCAGCAGTTCAAAGCCCGAACCGATCTCGGCCTACACGCTTTCGGCGCTGGCCTCCGACGTGGCCGCCGTGATCACGGCGCTGGGCGGCCGGGCCATCTTGTTTGGCCATGATTGGGGCGCACCCATCGTCTGGAACACCGCGCTGCGCCATCCAGACCAGGTGGCAGCGGTCGCCGGCCTGAGTGTGCCGTTCTCGCCCTGGGGGGAGCTGCGCTTTCTGGACGTGATGCGGGCCATGCACGCCGGAAAATTCTTTTATCAATTCTATTTTCAGGCCGAAGGCGTAGCGGAAGCCGAGTTGGCCGCTGATCCGGATGCCCTTCTGAAAATCTATCACGCCCTGTCGGGCGACGCGGCCTATCCCGGCTTTGGCCGCAAGGGGCCGGATGCCACGCTGCTGCAAGGGGTGCCCCTGCCCGATCCAAAGCCCGCCTGGCTGCCGCCCGAAGACCTGGCCGTGTACAAGGCGGCCTTTGCGGCTGGCGGCTGGCGCGGTCCGATCAACCGTTATCGCGCGCAGGATATGGATTTTGATGAGGCGATTGGCTTGCGCGGCCTGCATATCGCCCAGCCGGCGGCCTTCATTGCCGGCACCCGCGATCCGGTGCGCTATTTCGCGCCGGGCATGGATCTTTATGCCACCGCTGGTGCGGGCTGTGATGATTTTCGCGGCACCACCCTGATCGAAGGCGCCGGCCATTGGGTGCAGCAGGAAGCGCCCGCGGCCACCAACGCCGCGCTGGCGGCGTTTCTGGCTGGTCTCTAAGCTTTCAGCCCCAGGGCATTTTCAACCCGCGCCACCCAGGCTTGCACGGCCGGCCACTGCGCCAGATCAAAACCGCCTTCGTGCGCCACCCGCGTATAGGCCACCAGAGCGATATCAGCGCAGCTTAGCGCGTTTCCGACAAACCATTGGTTAACGCCAAGATGCGCCTGCATCTGATCCAGCGCAGCACGGCCCTTGCTGGTCAGCGCCGGATCAATCTCGCTTTCGGGCTTGCCCAGGTAGGACATCTGGAACCTCCGCACGGCGATGGCCGGTTCGTGGCTATATTGTTCCCAGAACAGCCATTGCAGCATCTGGGCACGGCCAAAATCGTCGGCCGGGATCAGGGCGCTGCCCTCGGCAAGATAGAGCATCAGCGCATTGGATTGGGCCAAGCGCCGGCCATCGCCAAAATCGGCGGCGGGCACCTGCCCCATCGGGAATTTCGCCAGGAAATCCGGTGTCTTGGCTTCGCCGGCTACCACATCCACATCAACCCAATGATAGGAATGGCCCAAAAGATCAGCGACCCATTTCACCTTCAGGCAATTGCCGGAAACCTTGTCGCCATAGAGTGTGAACATCATGCGCCGCCTTTCGGGCGCGCCATAGCAATCGGCGGACATGATTGAAAGCCGGCCATGGCTGGGGCAGTAACGGGTGATGAGCACCCCGCCCCTGTCTCTTGATCGCCTGTCCAGCATCATGGCGGCGCTGCGCCATCCCGAGCGGGGCTGTCCGTGGGATCTGGCACAGGATTTCGACACGATCGCGCCCTACACGATCGAGGAAGCCTATGAAGTGGCTGAAGCGATTGCGCTGCGGGATATGGCCGAGCTGAAGAAGGAACTGGGCGATCTGTTGTTCCAGGTCGTGTTTCACAGCCGCATGGCCGAGGAGGCCGGCCATTTCGCCCTGGCCGATGTGGTGACCGGGCTGTGCGAAAAGATGGAGCGGCGCCATCCCCATATCTTTGGCGACGGCACCCGCGCGGCGGACGCCGTGGCCCAGAAAGCCGAGTGGGAGCGTATCAAGGCCGCGGAACGCGCCGCCGCCGGTGCAGCAGAGCGGCCGGTTTCGGCGCTGGACGGGGTGGCAACCGCCCTGCCCGCGCTGATGCGTGCCGAAAAGCTTCAGGCCCGCGCCTCACGGGTCGGCTTTGAATGGCCGGATGTGGCTGGGGTTCGCGCCAAGCTGGATGAGGAACTGGCCGAATTCGATAGCGCAAGCAGTGATGCCCACCGCGCCGAGGAGATGGGCGATGTGCTGTTCGTCCTCGCCAACCTTGCCCGGCGCCATGGCATCGATCCCGAAACCGCCTTGCGCGCGGGCAACGCCAAGTTCGAACGCCGGTTCCGCGCCATGGAGGCCCTGGCCGGGCCTGGCTTTGCCCAGCTGCCGCTCGATGATCAGGAACAGCTCTGGCAACAGGTGAAGGCGGCCGAACGGCGCTGATCCAGCTTGCGCTGGCTGGCCGGCGGTTGCATCATTGGCGCGAAGCTGGTTGGGGAGCTCTGCCATGTCATTGAATCGGCGTGTGTTCATGGTGGGAGCGGCCACCGCCTCCATGGCAGGGGCGGCCGGCGCCGCGATCATTGCCCCCGGTGCCAATGCGGCTGAGGCCCGCGCTTTGGAAGCCATCGCTGCCTACGTCGAAGCGCATCGCCGCCATTTCGGTCTGCCTGCGCTGGGCATGACGGTGGTGAGCGGCGGCAAGAGTTTCACCATCTTGTCCGGCACCCGCGACTATCGCGAGACGCAGCCGCTGAATGGTGATGAGCTGTGGCAGATCGGCAGCATTTCCAAAAGCTTCGTGGCGTTGCTTTGCTTGTCGCTGCAAGCGGAAGGCAAGCTTACCCTCGACGATGAATTGCGCCAGCATCTGCCCGAAGCGCGGTTGCCGGGTGTGTCTTCCGGCGGCCCGTTCACCATTCGTGGTCTGCTGGACCACACCACCGGTCTGCCCGATTTCGCGCCGGCACTGGGCAGCAAATTGTGGCGCGGTTTTGCGGCCGGCAAGGGCTGGAGCTACAGCAACACCGGCTATGATCTGCTCGGCAAGATGATTGCCCGCATGGAGGGCAAGCCGCTGCACCAGGTGATCGAAGAGCGCGTGTGCAAGCCGCTGGGCATGGCGGCCACGCGCGGTGCCATCCAATGGCGTGATCGCACCCGCTATCCCGCCAGCTATGCCCCGGTGCGGCCGGATCGGCCGGTGCTGACCGCGATGGCGTTGGCGCCGGCGGCCTGGGTGGATGCCGACCTGGGTGCCGGGTCGGTCGCAGCGCCCTTGGCCGATATGGCGCGCTATCTGCGCTTTCTGATCGCGGTGGGCCAGGGCAAGGGCACACCCTTGCTGACCGACAATCAGGCCAGGCTGTGGCTGGAAAGTCCGGTGCCGCAAGACCCGGCTGCACCAGCGGATACCTATGGCCTGGGCCTGATGCACCGGATGGATGATGGCCGCGCCCTGCTCCACCACACCGGCGGCATGGTGAGTTTTTCATCGGCTTTTCATGTCGATGCGGCGGCCGGCGTGGGCGCCTTTGCCAGCTGCGCGGTGGGCGGCATCAATTATCGCCCGCGCCTGATCACCTTGTTTGCGCTGCGTGCGCTGCGGGCGGCGGCCAGCGGCGTTGCCATCCCCACGCCGCCCGCTTTGGGCACCCTGCCCGACAATGCCGGCGATTTTGTAGGCAGCTATGCCGCGGCAGACCGGGGCCTCACCATATTGCCCGGCCTGATGATCGAGGTGGATGGCCAGCGCGCCGCGTTGCAGCCGGCAGGCGGCGATGTGATGGTGACCGCGCATCCGGGTCTGGTCGATTGGCCGCTGGTGGTGGTGCGGGATGGCAAGCAGCCCGGCACCGGCGCGGTGGTCGCCATCGATCATGGTCCGCACCGCTTCATCCGTTCCGGCGCCAACGCCGCCCTGCCCGCCACCCCGCCCGAACTGGCGCTGCTGGCGGGCCATTATCAAAGCGATGACCCGTGGATTGGCGGCATCAGCATCGTGGCGCGCGGGGACCTTCTCTATCTGGGCGGGGTCGATCCTTTGCGCCAGACCGGCAAGGATGAATGGGCGCCGGCCTTCCCGAAAAACAGCCCGGAACGGCTGACCTTCGATGGTCACATGAACTTGGCGCCGCAGGTGCTGATCTGGTCAGGCCGGCGGTTGGAGCGTCGCGACCCGTAACGCCACACAGCGATCCCGCCCGGCCAGATCAGAGTGCAGGCTGGCAGCCAACCCATGTTCGGCCGCCATGGCCAACAGCGCTGGGCCCTGTGTGCTGCCAATCTCCACGCAGGCCAGACCATCGGCGCTGAGCAGGCCGGGCAGTTGCGGCAGGATGCGGCGATAATCATCCAGGCCATCGGCACCGGCAAACAGGGCGCTGGCTGGTTCATGGTCGCGCACGTCGGGTGAAATGGATTCAGTTTCAGCAATATAGGGCGGATTGCTGAGGATCAGATCGAAGCGATCGGTCAACCCGTCGCCCCAATCGCCCAGTTGCAATGTGGCCCGGTCCGCCATGCCCGTGGCCAGCGCATTCGCGCGCGCCACCGCCAGGGCCGCTGGACTGGCATCAATGCCCAGCCCGCTGGCGGACGGCCATTCGGTGAGGGCTGCCAGCAGCAGCGCCCCTGATCCAGTTCCCAGATCGAGGATGCGCGTTGGCGGACGGGTGCACAGCTTCAACGCCATGTCGATCAGGGTTTCGCTGTCCGGGCGCGGGATCAGCACGTCGGCATTGACCTTCAGGGTGAGCGACCAGAATTCGCGGATGCCGGTGATATGGGCCACCGGTTCGCCAGCCACCCGCCGGGCAACCATGGCTTCGAACGGCTGTGGATCGATCAGCCGGTCGGGGTTCAGCAGCAAGTCCCCGCGCGAACAGCCCAGCAGATGCGCCAGCAGCACTTCGGCATCCAGCCGCGCCGTGTCCCCGCCGATCCGGGCGGCGGCGGCGGTGATCGCGGCGGCTGCACGCATTTCCCTTCGCTCAGCCAAGGCTGGCCAGGCGGGCGGCCTCATCCTCCGCCACCAGCGCGCGCACCAGCTCGTCCAGCCCTGGCCCTTCCAATATCTCGGGCAGGCGATGCAGCGTCAGGTTGATGCGATGGTCCGTCACGCGCCCTTGTGGGAAATTATAGGTGCGGATGCGTTCGGAGCGGTCGCCGCTGCCCACCATGGCCTTGCGGTCCGCCGAGCGGCTGTTCGCCAGGCGTTCGCGTTCGGCGTCAAACAGCCGGGTGCGCAGCAATTTCATCGCCTTGGCCTTGTTCTTGTGCTGGCTGCGTTCATCCTGCACGGCAACCACCACACCGGTGGGGATATGGGTGATGCGCACCGCACTGTCGGTCACGTTGACGTGCTGGCCGCCGGCGCCCGAGGCCCGATACACGTCGATGCGCAGATCCTTCTCGTCGATGGCGATGTCGACATCCTCGGCTTCCGGCAGCACGGCGACGGTGGCGGCGCTGGTGTGGATGCGGCCGCCGGCTTCAGTCACCGGCACCCGCTGCACCCGGTGCACGCCGCTTTCAAACTTCAGCCGGGCGAACACGCCAGGGCCGGAAACGCTGGCGACAATTTCCTTGAATCCACCCAGATCGGCTGCATTGCTGGAGATCATTTCCCAACGCCAGCCATGACTTGCAGCATAACGTTCATACATGCGGGCAAGATCGCCGGCAAACAGTGCCGCTTCGTCGCCGCCAGTGCCGGCGCGGATTTCCAGCACGGCGGACCGATCATCGGCGGCATCGCGCGGCAGCAGTTGCAGGGCCAGCGCCCGTTCGGCGACGGGCAAGCGTTCGGACAAGCTGGCCAGTTCTTCCTGGGCGATATCGTGCATTTCATCGCCGGTCGGAATGGCCTGCAATTCCTCCCGCTCGGCCAGCAGCGCGCGCCAGACCCGCGCCGCTTCCACCAGCGGCGTCAGCTCGGCATAATCCTTTGACAGCGCAACAAATTGTTCGGGCGGCAGCGCCGGGTTGCCCATATCGTGCGCCAGTTGTTCGTGGCGGCGCTCGATCTGGGCGATACGCGCTATGGGCAGGCTCATCCCTTCAGGCCACCGCCAGCCAGCCGGGCCCGGATCGCCGTGATGGCTTCGCCCATGCCCACCGGCACCTGCTCGCCGCTGCCCAGATCGCGCAAGGTCACGATGCCGGCCGCCACTTCATCCGCGCCGATGAGCACGGCCAGGCGCGCGCCGGATTTTCCGGCCCGCTCCATCTTCTTCTTGAGGTTGCCGCGCCAGCCCTGCTCCGCCGCCACGCCCGCCCGGCGCAGGCCGTTCAGCAAGGCCAGCGCCGGGCCTTCGGCTTCGGGGCCGACCGCCACCACCGCCACGGCCACGCGCGGCTGTGCCGGTTCGGCCACCAGCATGGCCAGCCGCTCGATGCCTGCGGCCCAGCCCACGGCCGGGGTTTCTGGCCCGCCCATATGGCCGATCAGGCCATCATAACGGCCACCGCCCATCACCGTGCCCTGCGCGCCCAGGCTTTGGGTGATGAATTCGAACACGCTGTGGCGATAATAATCCAGCCCGCGCACCAGCCGGGCATTGCGCGTCCAGGCGATGCCGCTGGCCTGCAAGCCCGCCTGAAGTCTTTCGAAGAACTGCCCGGCTTCATTGGTGAAATAGGCATCAATCTGCGGCGCGTCGGCCACCAGTGACTGGTCACCGGCATCCTTGCTGTCCAATATGCGCAGCGGGTTGGCCTCCAGCCGGCGCTGGCTGTCTTCGCTCAATTCGCCGCGATGCGCGGTGAAATGCGCAGCGACGGCTGCGCTCCAGGCGGCGCGCGTGTCGGGATCGCCCATCGAATTGAGGGTGAGCACGACATCATCGGCCACGCCCAGTTCGGCCAGCAGATGTTGGCCCAGCGCAATCACCTCAACGTCAGCCGCCGGCTCACCAGCGCCCAATATCTCGGCGTCGAGCTGGTGGAACTGGCGGAAACGGCCCTTTTGCGGGCGTTCATAGCGAAACAGCGGCCCCCAGGCCGCCAGCTTCAGCGGTGCCAGCTGCTGCCAGCCATTTTCGATATAGGCACGCGCAATGCCAGCGGTGAATTCCGGGCGCAGGCACATGGCATCGCCGCCACGGTCTTGAAATTCATACATTTCCTTGGACACCACATCGGTGGTCTCCCCAAGGGAGCGCGCGAACACGGCGGTCGCTTCGAACACCGGCACCTCCACCCGGCCAAAGCCGTGGAGTTTGCGCACGCGGTTGAACGTCTCGATCACATGATCAAAGCGGGCGGCGGCCTCGCCGATCATGTCTTGCGTGCCGCGGGGTTTCTGGGGTGCCTTCATGGCCATGGCGTTTAAGCGAGAGCAGACCGGGGTGCAATGTCTGCCCTCTTCCCCATGGCCGCGTGCTTCGCTAACCAATGGCCATGCACCTGTCTCTGCTCCTTGCTTCCGCCCTGATTGCTGCTCCCGCTCTGGCGCAGCGCTCCATGCCGCAACCGCTGCCGATCGTGGACATGATCCCGGCGGCCACGGATGCGCCCTTCCCCGGCACCATCCGCCTGGCCGTGGACGCGAGCGACACTGTGCGCGGCGTGTTCAAGGTGAGCGAGACCATCCCGGTGCCGACGGACAAGGCCGGCAAGCCGATGGCGTTGCTGTTCCCGAAATTTCTGCCCGGCAAGCACGCCCCGCGCGGCGAGATCGAGAAGCTGGCTGGCCTGGAAATCCGCGCTGGTGGCCGGCTGCTGACCTGGAAACGCGATCCGGTGGATGTGTTCGCCTTCTGGGTGGACGTGCCGGCCGGCGCCAGCAGCCTGGAGGTGACGTTCGATTTCCTGTCAGCCACCGACGGGCCGCAAGGGCGCATTGTTGTCACGTCTGACATGATGAACCTGCAACCCAACAGCGTGTCGCTCTATCCGGCGGGCTGGTTCACGCGGGTGATCCCGGTGGAATTGTCGGTCACCTGGCCACAGGGCTGGCAGGCCGGCGGCGCGCTGCGCGAAGCCAGCCGCGATGGGAACCGCATCACCTATCAGGCCGTTGATTATGAGACGCTGGTGGACAGCCCCTTCTTTGCCGGGCGCAATTTTGCCAAGTGGGATCTGGGCCAGAATGTCACCCTGAATGTGGTGGCCGATGATGCCCGGTTCCTGAAGGCCAGTGACGATCAGATCGGCAGGCACAAGGCGCTGGTGTCCCAGGCGGTGAAGCTGTTCGGCACCCGGCAGTTTGATCATTATGACTTCCTGCTTTCGCTCACCGAAAAAATGGGCGGCATCGGGCTTGAGCATCACCGCTCCTCGGAAAACGGGGTGGACACCGGCTATTTCACCGATTGGGAACGTGGCCCAGGCCGGCGCAACCTGTTGCCGCACGAATTCACCCACAGCTGGAACGGCAAGCACCGCCGCGGCGCCGATCTGGTCACGCCGGATTTCCGTACGCCGATGCGCAATTCGTTGCTGTGGGTGTATGAAGGGCAGACGCAGTTCTGGGGCTATGTGCTGCAGGCGCGATCGGGGCTGGTTTCGATTGCCGACACCATCGATCAGATCGCCACCATTGCCGCCACGCTCGACAACCGGCCTGCGCGGGGCTGGCGCAGCCTGGATGATACCACCAATGATCCCCTCATCACCCCGCGCGCGCCCAAGGGCTGGCTGAGCTTTCAGCGCAGCGAGGATTATTATGCCGAGGGCATGCTGGTGTGGCTGGAGGCCGATGCCATCATCCGGCGGGAGAGTGCGGGCCGCAAGAGCCTGGATGATTTTGCCCGGCGCTTCTTTGGCACGCGCGAAGGCGATTGGGGCGTGAAACCATATGATTTCAACACATTGG
>CAZHTW010000092.1:0-10731 GCA_964535865.1 uncultured Sandarakinorhabdus sp.
AATTGCCGGCTCAAGCGATTTCCCCGATTGGCGAATGGCTTGCACGCTAACAGGTGCGGATTGCCGTGTCAGCATCCGCAAGCGGGACTCCGCCCCGTATGAAGTCCGCGGCGACGTGTGAAGGTTGAGGACCGCGCCAAACTCACGGGTCAAGGGTCTGCGACCCTTGCCGCCGGAGGCCCTTCTTTCTTGGCCCTCAGCCCCGCGCCCCGAACAGCGCGCTGCCCACGCGGACCACGGTGGAGCCCAGCAGGGCGGCGGTTTCGTAATCGCTGCTCATGCCCATGGACAGGCCGGGCAGGGCCAGGCGGCGGGCGTGTTCGGCCAGCAGGGCGAAGAAGGGTGCGGGTTCGACATCGGCGGGGGGGACGCACATGAGGCCGGCCACATCCAGGCCGGCGGTGCGGGCCTGGGCCAGCAGGGCGGGCAGATCGGGAATCGCGCAGCCGCCTTTCTGGGCTTCGTTGCCGATGTTGACCTGCAGGTAGCAGGCGGGGCGTTTGCCCACGGTGGTTTGGGCTTTGGCGAGGGCGGTGATGAGGGAGGGGCGGTCCACGCTGTGGATCACGTCGAACAGGGCGATGGCTTCGGCGGCCTTGTTGGATTGCAGTTGGCCGACGAGGTGGAGGGTGATGCCGGGCGTTTCGGCGAGGAGGTCGGGCCATTTGCCCTGGGCTTCCTGCACGCGGTTTTCGCCGAAGTGGCGGTGGCCGGCGGCGATCAACGGGCGGATGGCATCGGCGTTGTGGGTTTTGGCGATGGCGACGAGCTGCGGCCGGTCGCGTCTGTTGGCCTGTTGGCAGGCCCGGTCAAGGCCGGCCTGCACAGATGCAAGCCGTTCGGTGGCGCTGGTCATTGGGTCAGAAGGCGAAGCGGGTGCCGAAATACACCGCCTGATCGTCGCGGTTGGGCGTGAGCAGCGTGGGCGGGGCCGGTGCGATGCGATAGCGCAGGCCGCCGGTGACGGACAGGCGCGGGGCAACGCGATAGAGGCCGCCCAGTTCCACCGAATAGCGGCGGGTGAGCACGGAGGACAGCGGTGCCAGCGCCAGCGTTTGCGACTGTTCGGCCGAACCGGCGAGCGTGGTGCGCCAGCGGTTGCCGCCATAAGACACGCCAAGATTGACCGAATCGGCCATGCGCATGGTGAGCGGCGTGGGCACCGCCGGTTCGACATGATCGAAGCCGCCGCTGAGCGCGAAGCCCTTCCAGCCGACGGACAGATTGACGCCATAGCCGGAGGGGATGACGAATTGTTCCACCGGGGCGGCGGCCTGTGAGCGGTCCACCACCGGCGTGGTGACGCGGGTGGACAGGCCCAGCGACAGGCTGCGCTGGCTGTCGGCCTTGCCCGACGGGGTGAAGCGGAAGCCGCTGGACAGGGATTGCGGCTGGCTGGGCGTGCCGGGCGCGGTGAAGGTGAAGCGGCCGACATCGCCGATCTGCGGGTTGAACGGTGTGATCTGCGGATCCAGCACCAGCCGGGGCTTTTCAGCCTTGGTGGGCTTGGCCGCCGCGGCCGGCAGGGCGGTGCCCAGGCACAGCAGCACCGCCGCCACGGCCAGAATGGCCTGACGGACCGTGGCGCGCGGCTGCGCGACCGAGTCGGTGCCCGATATCATGTGCATGTCGTAACAACTGCCATCGCCCAAGCCCATATGCGATTTCAGTTAGCTAACGCATGGACGGCACAAATCCCCCGTTTTTCAACCGGTGTGGCGGCCAGCCCACACAAGCCGCGCGCTGTTTGGTGGCGATGCGGCGTGTCGGGCTTGGCGCGGCGGGTGCAACATGCCAATAAGCGGGCGGTAATCGGCCGGGTTTTGGGCCGCGTGCGAGGAACTGATGCTCATGCAGCGTGTTGCTACCCTGGTGTTGTTGTCCACGCTGGCCGTGATGGCGCCGGCCTGTGGCCGCAAGCAGCCCAAGCTTTCGGCGGAAGCGCCGGCGCGGGTGACCACGCTGGGCATCAACGCCTATCTGTGGCGCGCTTCGCTCGATACGATCAGCTTCATGCCGATCGCCCAGGTGGACAGCAACGGGGGCGTGATCATCACCGATTGGTATGTCTCCCCGCAAACCGCCAACGAGCGGGTGAAGGTGACGGTGACCGTGCTGGACACCAGCCTGACCGCCGATGCCGTGCGCGTTTCGGTGCAGCGCCAGACGCTGGCCGCGACCGGGTGGACGGAGGCCAATGTGCGCGCCGGCACCGTGCAGCGGCTGGAAGAGACCATCCTGGCCAAGGCGCGCGATCTGCGCCGGGCCGCCATCGCGCCGGATCGTTGATCGGCCCGACCGCCTTTTTCGTGTTGAGAGACCATGGCCCGTTTTGACCATAGTGGCGCCGATGCGCGCTGGCAGGCAGTTTGGGAGGAGCGGCAGAGCTTTGCCGCGCGCGATGACAGCGCCAAGCCCCGCGCCTATGTCCTTGAAATGTTTCCCTATCCTTCGGGGCGAATCCATGTTGGCCACGTGCGCAATTACACGATGGGCGATGTGGTGGCGCGGTCCAAACGGATGCGCGGCTTTGAAGTGCTGCACCCGATGGGCTGGGATGCGTTCGGCATGCCGGCCGAGAATGCCGCGATGGAAAAGGGCGTGCACCCCGGCGGCTGGACGCGCGCCAACATCGCCGCGATGCGCGCCCAGCTGAAGCGGCTGGGCTTTGCGCTGGACTGGAGCCGCGAGCTGGCGACGTGCGAGCCGGATTATTACGGGCAGGAACAGGCGCTGTTCCTCGATCTGTTGGCCGGCGGGCTGGTGTATCGCCGGGAATCGGCGGTGAACTGGGACCCGGTGGACATGACCGTGCTCGCCAACGAGCAGGTGATCGATGGCCGCGGCTGGCGTTCCGGCGCGCTGGTGGAACGGCGCAAGCTGAACCAGTGGTTTTTGAAGATCACCGATTTTGCCGAGGATCTGCTGGATGGGCTGAAGGGCCTTGATCAGTGGCCGGAAAAGGTCCGGCTGATGCAGGAGAACTGGATCGGCAAATCGACGGGGCTGCGTTTCACCTTCCAGGTTGCAGAAGGTGGTTCGTTCGATGTGTTCACCACCCGGCCTGACACGCTGTTCGGCGCCAGCTTTGCCGCCATTGCCGCCGATCATCCGCTGGCGGCGCAGTGTGCGGTGAACAATCCGGCGCTGGCCGATTTCATCGCCGAATGCCGCGCCGGCGGCACCGCGGCGGCCGATATCGAGACGCAGGAGAAGAAGGGTTATGATACCGGTCTCAGCGTGGTGCACCCGCTGGATGCCAGCATCCGCCTGCCGGTGTTCGTCGCCAATTTCGTGCTGATGGACTATGGCACCGGCGCGCTGTTTGGCTGCCCCGGCCATGATCAGCGCGACCTTGATTTTGCCCGCAAATATCAGCTGCCGGTGATCCGTGTGGTCGCCGCCGACGGTGATGAGAACCCGCCCATTCACGATGTAGCCTATACCGGCCCCGGCCGCATAGTGAACTCGCGCTGGCTGGACGGGATGGGCGCCGACGAGGCGCGCGCCGCCGTGATTGCACACGCCGAATCCCAAGGCTGGGGCGAGGGCGTGACGCAATATCGCCTGCGCGATTGGGGCGTGAGCCGCCAGCGTTACTGGGGCACGCCGATCCCGATCATCCACTGCGATGATTGCGGCGCCGTGCCGGTGCCGCGCGACCAGCTGCCGGTGATCCTGCCCGATGATGTGAGCTTCGACATTCCCGGCAATCCGCTGGATCGCCACGCGACGTGGAAGCATGTGAACTGCCCCACGTGCGGCCAGCCGGCCCGGCGCGAGACCGACACGCTGGATACGTTCGTGGATTCCAGCTGGTATTTCATCCGCTTTGCCAGCGCGCCCAGCGATCGCCCGTTCGATGCGGCGGTGGCGGCGCAATGGCTGCCGGTGGGGCAATATATCGGCGGGGTGGAGCATGCCATCCTGCACCTGCTCTATGCCCGGTTCTGGACGCGGGCACTGGCCCATATCGGCAAGCTGGACGTGGCCGAGCCCTTTGCCGGCCTGTTCACACAGGGCATGGTGACGCACGAAACCTACAGCCGGCCGCAGGGTGAAGGCCTGCCGCCGCTGTGGTTTGCGCCTGATGAGGTGGAGCGCAGCGGCACCGGCGCGGTGCTGAAGGCCGATGGTGCGGCGGTGGATGTTGGCCGCGTCATCAAGATGTCCAAATCCAAGAAGAATGTCGTCGATCCCGATGCCATCATCGGCCGTTATGGCGCCGATGCGGTGCGCTGGTTCGTGCTGTCCGACAGTCCGCCGGAACGTGATCTGGTGTGGTCGGAAGCCGGCATCGATGGCGCCTGGCGCTTTGTGCAGCGCGTCTGGCGGCTGGCGGAAGAAAATGCCGGGGCCACCGGGCCGGATGAGGACCGCAAGGTGACCCGCCTGGTGCATCGCACCATCGCGGCGGTGACCGACGATATTGACCGGTTGCAGTTCAACAAGGCCGTAGCCCGGCTCTATGAGTTGGTGGCTGCCTTGGAGCGCGCGCCGGCGGGGGCCGCCCGGCGGCAGGCGGTGATCAGCCTGGTGCAGCTGGTGGCACCGATGGTGCCGCACCTGGCCGAAGAGGCGTGGGCGCTGCTGGGCCAGCCGGGCCTGGTGTGCGATGCCACCTGGCCGGTGGCCGATCCGGCCCTGCTGGTGGATGATGAAGTCACCATCGCGGTGCAGGTGAACGGCAAGCTGAAGGGCGATTTCACCGCGGCCAAGGGCAGCGACAAGGCCGCGCTGGAGGCCACCGCGCTGGCGCTGCCCGGCGTGATCCGCACCCTGGATGGTGCCGCGCCGAGAAAGATCATCGTGGTGCCCGATCGCCTGGTGAACATCGTTGCCTGACATGTTCCGCCTGGCCCTGATCCTGCCGGTTCTGCTGGCGCTGGGCGGCTGCCAGTTGCAGCCGGTCTATGCCGGTGGTTCCAGCTCGGCGCCGGCCAGCCTGATGGCCGATATCGGCATTGCGCCAATCCCCGAGCGCGCCGGGTTCATGGTGCGCCAGGCGCTGGAGGAACAGTTCGGCCGACAGTCTGCCGCGCCCGGTCTGCGGCTGGAAGTGGTGCTGGATGATCAGATCACCGCCTTCGGTGTGCGCGGCGATTCGTCGGCCGCGCGAGAACGCCGCACGCTGCGAGCCCGCTTCCGCCTGCTGGATGCGGCCACCGGCACCGTGTTGGTGGACGATACCGCCAGCGCTGATGCCGGCATCGATCGTGTCAGCTCCAACTATGCCGTGGTCGCGGCCGAAACCACCGCATTGGAACGGTTGAGCGTGGACATCGCCCGCCAGATCAGCGCCCGCCTCGCCCGTTATGCCCGCGCTGCCCGCCCCGTTGCCCCGCGTTGAGGCGCGGCCATGAAGATTGACGCGGCCCGCGCTGCCGGCTTTGCCCGCGCCTGGCCCGCCGATGTGCGGCTGTTGCTGTTGCACGGTTATGACCAATCGGCCTCGCGCGATCTGGCCGGGCAGATTGTGGCCGGACAGGCCGCAACGGGTGCGGGCGTGACCGAGTTGATCGGCGCCACGCTGAAGGATGATCCGCAGGCGCTGCTCGCCGCTGTCACCAGCCTGTCGATGTTTGGCGATCGTGAACTGCTGCGCATTGATGGCCTTGATGATGATGGCCTGGTGGCGGTTGAAGGCTTGCTCGCCGGCCCGTCCGGCTATCCGGTGCTGGCGGTGGCTGGGGCGCTGAAAAAGGGCAGCAAGCTGTTGGCTTTGGCCGAGAAACATCCGGCCGTGGCCGCCTGCCAGCAATATGAGGCGACGTTGCGCGACGCCGGGCGGCTGTTGAACGACATGGCGGGGCCTTTGGGGCTGCGGCTGGACCGCGCGGTGGCCGAGGCGCTGTTTGGCCTTGCCGATGGGGACCGCATGATCATGCGGCGCGAACTGGAAAAGTTTGCGCTCTACAAGGATGCCGCGCCGGATACGCCGCAATCACTCACGCTGGATGACCTTGCCGCTCTGGGCATCACGCTGGGCGATGCCGAGCTGTTTGCGCCCATCGCCGCCATCACCACCGGCGATGCGGCCGAGGCAACCGATCTGCTGGCGCGGCTGCCTGATGGCACGGCCATCCCGCTGTTGCGGGCGCTGGAACGGCGGTTGGCGCAACTGGCCCTGCTGCGCACCGAGGTGGATGCAGGCCGCAGCCCCGGCGACGTGATCGAAGGGCAGGGCCGCGCCATCATGTTCAAGGACAAGCCGGCGCTGACCAAGGCGCTGGCGCTGTGGGATCAGCCGCGGCTGGCGGCGGCGCAAGCAGATGTGCTGGCCGCTGAGCGCGCCGTGAAGGCCAGCGGCGGCCTTGGCGATCTGGGCGCGCATGCCCGGTTGCTGGCCATCACCCGCCGCGCGATGGCGGCGCGGCGGCGCTGATCACAGCGCCGCGCCCAGCTTGGCGCACAGCATGTCGAGCTGATCCAGATCGGCAAAGCGAATGGTCAGGCTGCCGCTGCTGGCACCCGGCGCCACCTGCAGCGCCACCGGCATGCCCAGCGCTTCGGCCAATTGCTCTTCCAGCGCCTCGCTGTTGGCATCATTGGCGGCTGGGGTGATGCTGCGCGGCCGCTTGGCCTTGCCGCCGGCAATCAGGGCTTCCAGCGCCCGCACCGACAAGCCGGATTTCATCACCCGTGCCGCCAGTTCCTGCGGGTCGCTGGTGCCGGCCAATGCCCGGGCATGGCCCATGGAAAGCTGGCCGGTTTCCACCAGCGCCTGCACGCCCTCCGGCAGATCGAGCAGGCGCAGCAGGTTGGTGACATGGCTGCGCGACTTGCCGACGATTTCGGCCAGCGCCGCCTGGGTGTGGCCATAATCGGCGATCAGCTTGCTGTACCCACGCGCCTCTTCCAGGGCGTTGAGATCGCTGCGCTGGATATTTTCGATCAGGGCGATTTCGGCAACCTGGCGATCATCCAGTGGACGGATGATCACCGGCATGTCGTGCAGGCCGGCGGCCTGGGCCGCGCGCCAGCGGCGTTCGCCGGCGATGATCTGGTGGCCGCCATTGTGGCCGCGCACCAGGATCGGCTGCAAGATGCCATGGGCCTTCACCGATGCCACCAGTTCGGCCATGGCATCGGCATCGAAATGCCGCCGCGGCTGATCCGGATTGGGCTGGATGGCGCTCAGCGGCAGCCGCGTCACGCCCGGTGCATCGGGCGCGGGCGGGGCGGATATATCCTCCAGCAGCGCCGACAGACCGCGACCGAGGCCGGATTTCTTTTTTGTTTCAGCCATTTACATCCGTTTCGATTGTTCAGACCGCCACAGCCAGCCGGGCATTGATCCGGCCCAACACTTCGCGGGCCAGATCAACATAGGCTTCCGAACCGGCACAGCGATTGTCATACACCAGCGCCGGCAGGCCATGGCTGGGCGCTTCCGAAAGCCGCACATTGCGCGGGATCTGGGTGGTGAACACCTTGGCACCCATCACTGCGCGCACATCTTCGCACACCTGATCCGAAAGCCGGTTGCGGCGATCCACCATGGTGAGCACGATGCCAAGCAGTTCCAGCCGGCGGTTGAGGCCGGATTTCACCCGATCGATGGTGCCAAGCAGTTGCGACAGGCCTTCCAGCGCGAAAAACTCGCTCTGCAACGGCACCAGCACCGCGTCGGCGGCGACCAGGGCGTTCACCGTGAGCAGGCCGAGCGAGGGCGGGCAGTCGATCAGGGTGAAATCATGCACCGGCAGCTTCAGCATGGCATCGGCCAGGCGGTGGGTGCGGCGATCCGTGTCCACCAGTTCGACCTCGGCGCCAGACAGGCTGGCCCCGGCCGGGATGATCGACAGGCCGGGAATGGCGGTGGGGCGCAGCACGTCGGCCGGCTCAGCTTCGCCGATCAGCATCTGATAATAGGATGGCTCACGATTGCGCCGATCAAGGCCCAGCCCGGTGGAGGCATTGCCCTGCGGATCGGAGTCGATCACCAGCACCGATTTGCCGGCGGCGGCGAGCGCTGTGGCCAGATTCACCGCGGTGGTCGTCTTGCCGACGCCGCCCTTCTGATTGGCAATGGCGATGATCATTGGCGTTTTACCCCGGTTGCAACAACGATGCGCGCATCAGAATCGGTGCGGCTGGGAATCAGCTGATGATCAAAGTGGAATCGCTTGGCCGCGGTGGCAAGCTCTTCCTGCACGGATCGGCCCTTTGGGAGAATCCAGCGCGTGCCCGGCCGCCCAAAGCGCAGGCTCCAATCCAACAGCACCTCCAGCGCGGCTGCAGCGCGGGCGGTGATGATATCATAGGGCGCGGGTTTCAGCATCTCGACGCGTTGGTTGGCGATGGTGACGCGATCAATCGTACCGGTTTCGGTGGCCACTTCGGTGAGGAAGCGGCATTTCTTGGTGATGGATTCCACCAGCGTGAAGCGGGCGGTGGGATCGAGGATGGCAAGCACCAGGCCAGGGAAGCCGCCGCCGGCGCCAATGTCGAGCCAGCGATGGCCGCTTCCGGCGATGGCGAGCAACTGCGCCGAGTCGCTGAAATGACGATCCCAGATGTGTGGCAGTGTGGATGGCGCGACGAGATTCATGCGCTGCTGCCAGTCGGTGAGCAGTTCGGCATAGCGATCGAGCCGGGCCAATGTTTCACGTGAAACATCATACTCGGCCGCGAAGGCGCTGCGGGCGTCATCGCTCATGTCAGGCTGCGCGGCGTTGGGTGTGGGGCAGCAAAGCGATCAGCGCCGCTGGGGTGATGCCAGCCACCCGGCCAGCCGCCCCCAGCGTCAACGGGCGCGCGCGGGACAGGCGCTCGATCATTTCCTTGGACAGGCCAGCAACGCTGGTGAAATCCAGATCGGCGGGCAATGCCAGCGCCTCATCGCGGCGCAGCGCGGCGACCTGACTGTCTTGCCGGGCGACATAGGCCGCATAATTGGCATCGACCGCCAGGCTGGCGAGCAGATCGTCGCTGATACTGCCCAACTCGGGCCAAACCTGGCGCGCGGCGGCATGCGTGACGGCCGGGAAGCGCAGCCAATCGAACAGGCTGCGGGTCTGGCCATCCTGCCGCACGTCGATACCGCGCAAGGCGAGCTGGTGCGGCGTGGCGGTGAGCGTGTCGAGCAAGGCACGGGCGCGTTCCCGGTCGGCCTGCTCCGCGGCAAAGGCGGACGCCTGGGCAGCCGGCACCAGCCCCAGGGCCTCGCCGAGCGGCGTCAGGCGTTGATCGGCATTGTCGGCGCGCAGGCGCAGGCGATACTCGGCGCGGCTGGTGAACATGCGATAGGGTTCGGCAACGCCGTGCAGCGTGAGATCATCGATCATCACGCCAATATAGGCCTGGGTGCGGTCCACGTTGATCTCGGGCAGGCCCAGTGCCAGGGCGGCGGCATTGGCACCGGCGATCAGGCCCTGCGCCGCTGCCTCCTCATAGCCGGTGGTGCCGTTGATCTGCCCAGCGAGAAACAGGCCCGGCACGGCGCGCGCCGCGAGGCCGGACGTCAACGCGCGCGGATCAACATGATCATATTCGATCGCATAACCCGGCCGCAGGATGACAGCCTGCTCCAGGCCCTTGATCGAGCGAATGAACGCCTCCTGCACATGCAGCGGCAGCGAGGTGGACAGGCCGTTGGGATAGATGGTGATGTCGTCATACCCCTCTGGCTCGAGGAAAATCTGGTGGCCGTCGCGGTCGCCAAAGCGCACCACCTTGTCTTCGATCGACGGGCAGTAACGCGGGCCAACTGAATCGATGTGGCCGCCATAAAGTGCCGATTCGCCCAGATGGTCACGGATGATGCGGTGCGTTTCGGTATTGGTCCGGGTGATGGCGCACGGGATCGGCGGGCGGCCATTCGTGGCGGCAAAGCGGCTGAAGCGGGGATCGTCCGCATCGCCATGCTGCCATTCCAGCACAGACCAATCGATGCTGCGGCCATCCAGCCTGGCGGGTGTGCCGGTCTTCAACCGGTTGACCGGCAGGCCCATGGCACGCAACGCAGCGCCAAGATTCGACGCTTCGGCATCCACCCGGCCGCCGACCGCGCGCTGGTTGCCGATGTGCATCATGCCGCCGAGAAACGTGCCTGTGGTCAACACCACGGCCGGCGCTTCCAGCCGGCCGCTGCTGGTGTCGACACCCATGATACGACCCTGCTCCATCACCAGCGCTTCGACAGCGGCGGGGATAATCGACAGCTTGGGATATTCGGCCAGCACGGCGGCCATGGCAGCGCGATACAGGGCGCGATCGACCTGAGCGCGCGGCCCATGCACGGCCGGGCCCTTTGATCGGTTGAGCAGCCGCGATTGCAGCCGGGCTGAATCGGTGACGCGACCCATGATGCCGCCCAGCGCATCAATCTCGGTGACAAGATGGCCCTTGCCAATACCGCCAACGGCCGGATTGCAGCTCAACGTGCCGGGATCGTCGGCGCGCAGCGTCACCAACGCCACCCGCGCACCACGCCGGGCAGCAGCGGCCGCCGCCTCGCACCCGGCATGGCCGGCGCCAACGATAATGACATCATGAGTCGTCATGATGCAGGCAATAGCCGGTCAGCGCGGATGTTTCACGTGAAACATCGAGGCAGAAGAAAAGGGGCCTCCGGCGGGCAGGGTCACGGACCCTGCACACGTTCGCTGGAAGCGTGGCAGCCATTCGAGGAGTGCGCCTGGAGGCTGTTCCTGGTGATGAGCACGTCTGTTGTCGTGGTGGTACCCAGAAGGATGGGTGCAGGGTCTGCGACCCTGCCCGCCGGAG